>JAAYIQ010000095.1 GCA_012523365.1 Clostridiaceae bacterium | reverse complement strand
GATGACTATGACGAAGATTATCTGCCCGAAGACGAGGATCTTCCCCCGATTGCATCATACGAACCCGGCGACTTTTCCGAAGAACGATATGACCCGGATGATGTTTTCGAGGAGCGGAGCGAACCGGTAAAATACCGCGGGGGGCAAACACCATACATACCTTCAATTGCTCGTGTTCGCGATTCGGTTGATTCGGCGGAGATTCCCTTAACGCCGATTACGGAACCGGTCGTTGCAACGCCCCCTCTCCCGCATAAGCCGGTAGCCGATGCTACTCCTGTGATGGGGGTGCGTGCGATCAATCCGGACAGCCTGGCCCAGATTCTTGCGGAAAATAGTCCGCCTGTGTCGTACGGACAAGCGGACAAGCAAGCCGGTGAACATATTCCGGTGCGACTCAAGCAGGAACTTGAAGCAAAGAAGGCTCAATCCGAAATCGGTAACAAAGCAAAGTCGTCTTCCGGTGAGCATCCGGGTTCGGGTGAAACCGCTGTGCCCAAACTCGATTTTCCGGAAATCCGCTCGAGTGCACCGATTCCGCCTGTTTTGAATCCGGAGCCCGAAATACAGCCGGACATCGATCCCGACATGTAATATTGACTGAATGGAAGACTGGTCAGCATAATAAGACGCTCTCAATCCGGATTCGGAATGAGAGCGTTTTGTTTCGTCCAATGAATTCTCGAAGAGCAAGTATTAATCTTCCAGATCCGCGAGCCACTCGGCGACGGTAGCGTCGCTCGGCATACGCCAATCCGCTCGAGGCGAGAGGCATACTGAGCCGACTTTGGGGCCGTCCGGAATACAAGAGCGCTTGAATTGTTGTGAGAAGAAACGCTTCAGAAAGACTTTCATCCAACGTACAATAATGTCCTTATCATAAATCCCGTTAAAGGCGATCTGTGCCATGAAAACGATCTTCTTCGGCGAAAAACCGTAACGTACCGAATAATAGAGAAAAAAGTCATGAAGCTCGTATGGTCCGACGATATCTTCCGTGATTTGCGTGATCCGGTTGTTATCATGCGGCAGAAGTTCCGGACTCGGCGGTGTATTCAGAATATCGAGAAGAAGTCGGTCCACATCGGAATTCTCCGCAGAAACCATGTGCCCGATCAGACTACGTATCAATGTCTTGGGCACCGATGAGTTGACGGCATACATCGACATGTGATCGCCGTTATAGGTCGACCAACCGATTGCAATCTCAGAAAGATCACCGGTTCCGATGACGAATCCACCGCATTGGTTTGCGATATCCATCAGAATCTGCGTTCTCTCCCGGGCTTGCGTATTCTCGTAGGTAATATCTCGGGCATCGGGATCCTGACCGATATCGGAAAAATGCTGAGTAACCGCGGCCCGGATGTCAATTTGTCGAAGATCAGCTCCGTAAGCCTCAGCCAGGCGAATCGCGTTATTTAAGGTCCGGTCCGTCGTTCCGAAACCGGGCATGGTGATCGCGTGAATACCTTCCGAAGGCAGACCGAGCATGCCAAAAGCACGATGCGTGACCAGAAATGCCAAAGTGGAATCGAGGCCGCCGGAGAGTCCGATCACGGCATGTTTGATCCCCGTGTGCGCCATTCTCTTCGCGAGACCGGATGCCTGAATCGAAAGGATGGTCTCACATCGATTGCTGAGTTCGGAATCGTCTGCCGGAACAAACGGGAAACGGGGAATATTACGATCGACGCGGATCAACCGATAAGGAAGATCAAATTCGACCGTCCGATAACCTGTGTCCGCCGGATCAGCGGCTCCCGCAGGAAAAGTCGATTGACGAATGCGGTCCTGTATAAGCATGTCCAAATCGATGTCCCGGCATATCATTTCCTCCGAAAAAAGCGGAGTCTCACCGAGGATCACTCCGTTCTCGGCAATAATATTGTGACCCGAAAAAACCATATCCGTGGTAGATTCTCCGAATCCGGCATTCGCGTAAAGGTAGGCACAAATCGCGCGCGCAGACTGTACCCGTATGAGGCTCCTTCTGTAATCCGCCTTGGTTACCAACTCGTCACTTGCCGAGAGGTTCAGAATAACGGTGGCTCCGTTGACCGCATGCGAGGACGAGGGAGGGGACGGAACAAACAGATCCTCACAAATCTCCACTGCGATGCGAAGGCTGGGGAGGCTTTTGCACATGAATATCTGGTTGGTTCCGAATGGATATGACCGGCCGCGAAAAAGGACCGTTCCGCCCGACGGACCGCTCGAAAAATGCCGCCGCTCATAAAATTCTCCGAAATTCGGGAGATTACGCTTCGGGACAAATCCGAGGATCTCTCCGCGACAAAGAATCGCAGCGCAATTGTACAGTTTCGAACCGGCCATCAACGGCAGGCCGACCGCGAATAAGACCGGATAATCAGAGGTGTTCTGGGCTAAAGAGTATAACGCCTCTTCCGCGCTTGCCCTTAATATTTGTTGCTCGAAAAGGTCCCCGCATGTGTATCCGGTCAGACTCAACTCAGGAAACAAGACCACCGAAGCACCCAGTTCATAAGCCTTTGCGACTTGGACGGCGATCTCGGCCGCGTTTGCGGAGGGATTCGCAAGGATTAGCTTGGGGGTGGCGACACTTACACGAATGAAACCGTAGTCCATGACATGTTCCTCCCTAAACAGATTTCGGATGGAAACGGACCTTTTCGCTAAACATTATACAACATTTAGGACCGGCGGGGCATAACATCACGACACGCGATCCTGTGATATAATCGAAATCATCTAATTATTTGGTGGTGCGGCAATGCTTTTTCGTAGTACGAGTGTGATTAAATCAGTTTTTGACCTTCAGACGGATCGCCTGATCCTGTCCGTTTTGTCTCCTTCCTCTGCTTCGGCGGTCGCCGACTATCTTCAAAGAAACCGACCTTTTCATGAGCCCTATCATCAGCTTCATAATGATTCGTATTTCACGCCGTTTATTCAGAAGCAATATCTTCGTTCCGACATCAACGCCTTTTTCGGGAAATCGCAATGCGGCTTCTGGCTGATCAAGAAATCGGACCCCACCCGCATCATCGGACGGCTGTCATTTTCGGGCATCATCCGTGGCGCTCTGCAATCGTGCCTTATGGGATATCACCTTGATCAGGATGAAATCGGGAAGGGCTATATGACCGAGGCCGTTCAAAGCGCATGCGAATATATGTTTTCGACCTGGAAACTCCACCGGATCCAAGCGGACATCATGCCGGACAACGATCGTTCTATTCGACTCATCGAACGTTGCGGGTTTAAACGCCAGGGGCTTTCCGAGAAGTACATGGCAATCAACGGCAGATGGCGGGACCACGTAATGTTTGCCCTGATTCGGGACGATTATTTCAATCCGGAGATAATCCGATGAAGATTTAATTTTTGTGTATGTGTTTTTGACGAATCGAGTTATAATATGTATGATTAGTTTGATGTACCGGATTGATGAAACCAAGATTCTTAAAGGAGAACAGCATATGTCTATGAGTTCGCTTAAGAAATTTACTGCCGCGGTCATTGCGGTCGCGAGCATATTTTCGTTGACCGCCTGTGGTAAAACGGACGACAACAAACCCGCGACCAAGATCACGCAAATAACGACCACTCTGTCTTCGATACCGATTGATCCGACGACAACGACCACACTCTATATATTTAAAGGAACTCTTCCGCCCAATGACGAGGAAATGACTTGGACAGAGACGGCTTTGCCCGCGCAGATCGTTAAGATCGTCAAGATCAATTCCGATTTTCTCAAGGTTCGAAAGGGTCCCGGGACGAACTACGATCAGGTAGCCTCGTTGACGAAGGACATGCAGGTGATATGTGTCGCTCGCACGGGCAACCAGTGGTATAAGTTGGACAGTGGGTATTATGTATCCGGAGAATACTTAAAGGATGCATGACCGGCTCGTCCGGATGTTTCTGATTATCAAGCGCTCGGCGAGTCCCGGGCGCTTCTCTTTTATCCGAATACCGCTTGTCAAATTTCTTTCTTCAGCCCGTTGATGCCTATGGACAAGTAGCGGTAGGTGTTGTATTATATCAAAGCGAGTTTTGAAGGATCGGTCGCAATCAAAGGGAAATTTCATCCGGTCGGTCATCGGATCGCAACCGAATCGGCACTGTTCCAATATGCGGGTGTAGTTCAATGGTAGAACTTCAGCCTTCCAAGCTGACCACGTGGGTTCGATTCCCATCACCCGCTCCATTCAATGGCGGTCTGACGGCCGCCATTGTCGTCTAGGGTCTATAGCTCAGTTGGATAGAGCAACAGCCTTCTAAGCTGTGGGTCGGAGGTTCGAGTCCTCCTAGGCTCGCCAGGTATCGAAAGGGCATTTTCCGGCGTTACAGGGTCTCTTACCGCTGAAGCGGAATGAGAACTTCGACGGAAAGTGTCCTTTCCTTATGATTCGGTTTGATTAGGCATTCGCTGTGCGGCTTTCGGGTAGGATCCGGGCGGGAACAGCATTTCTTTGTCCGCGATATGACGTCCGGTAAGCCCGTGCGAGTCATCCGGGAATCGTGACTTTCTACGGTTGTTTTTCGAAAATGAAACAATAATGTTAACTTGAATAAACTCTATTTTAGGGGTATTGTGTTAACCTGTAAATGTGGGTCCGTAACATCGGGCTTCGCTTCAATATGACGGATTCGGGAGGACATTCATGCCCAAGAAAACGGTTTACGACAACGAGAGCATCACCTCACTCAAGGGAGCGGATCGGGTTCGCAAGCGCCCCGGCGTAATTTTCGGTTCTGACGGACTCGAAGGGTGCGAGCATTCGTTTTTTGAGATACTCTCCAATTCGATCGATGAGGCTCGTGAGGGTCACGGCGATCGAATCGAGGTGATTCGATACGCGGACGGATCCATTCAGATCGAGGATTTCGGACGGGGTATTCCCTTGGACTTTAACGCAAAGGAGAATCGATACAACTGGGAGCTTGTTTATTGTGAGCTTTACGCAGGCGGCAAATACAATAATGATACGGGAGAGAATTATGAGTTCAGTCTCGGGCTTAACGGTCTCGGAGCATGTGCGACCCAATACGCCTCCGAGTATTTCGATGTTACCGTTTTTCGAGACGGACATAAATACTCGCTCCATTTTGAGAAGGGTGAAGTCGCCGGGGAATTGATCAAAGAGCCGACCCGATTCAAGAGGACGGGCACGATACAGAAGTGGAAGCCCGACCGCGATGTTTTTACGGAGATTGTCATTCCGCTTGAGACCTTCAAAATGATCATTAAACGTCAAGCCGTTGTTAACAGCGGTGTCACGTTCATTCTTAAGGATGAGCCGAGCGGGGAATCGTTTTCTTTTTGTTATCCGGACGGAATCACGGGCTATGTGTCCGAATTGGGCGGAGAGACGGCGTTAACGGTTCCGCACTCTTTTGACGGAATCGGTAAAGGCAAGGATCGCTCGGATAAGCCGGATTACAAGGTTCGGGCACAGGTTGCTTTTTCGTTCAACAATGAGGTCAATGTTCTGGAATACTATCATAATTCGAGTTTCCTTGAGCATGGCGGAGCTCCGGACAAGGCCGTTCGCAATGCGTTCACGGCTGAAATCGATCGGCAGATACGCTTGCGCGACAAATACAAGAACGGGGAGAGCAAGATCACTTTTCAGGACATCATGGACAGTTTGGTTTTGGTAACCAGTTCCTTTTCAACTCAGACGAGTTATGAGAATCAGACCAAGAAAGCCATCAACAACAAATTTATTCAGGACTTCATGAGTGATTTGATCCGCGAGAAACTCGAAGTGTGGTTTATTGAGAATAAATCAGATGCGGATCGGGTCGTCGAACAGCTACTCATCAACAAACGAAGCAGGGAAAACGCGGAGAAAACCCGTCTGAACGTTAAGAAGAAATTGATGGGCTCGATCGATATCGGGAACCGAGTTAAAAAATTCGTTGATTGTCGGACAAAAGATACTTTGCAACGAGAACTTTATATTGTCGAAGGAGATTCCGCTCTCGGAGCCTGTAAAATGGGGCGAGATGCCGAATTTCAAGCGATCATGCCGGTACGGGGCAAGATTTTAAATTGTCTTAAATCCGATTATGCGGTTATTTTTAAGAGCGAGATCATTGTTGATTTGCTCAAAGTACTCGGTTGCGGTGTCGAAATCAAAACCAAGCACAATAAGGATCTTTCCTCCTTCGATATGAATTCGCTGAGGTGGCATAAGATTATTATTTGCACCGATGCGGACGTCGACGGGTTTCAAATTCGAACTCTGATCCTGGCGATGCTGTATCGGCTGACACCGTCCCTGATCGAAGACGGGAAAGTGTTTATCGCGGAGTCACCGCTTTTCGAGATCACATATCGCGACCGCAAAGGCGAGAAAACGCATTTTGCATATGACGAGCGCGAAAAGGCAGAGATCATGCGTATGTATCCTCCGGATACCTGCACGATTCAAAGATCCAAGGGTCTCGGTGAAAATGAGCCGGAAATGATGTGGGAAACGACGATGAATCCGCTGACCCGTCGCCTGATCAAGGTGCTTCCGGATGAGGCGGACAAGACAGAAAAGGTGTTCGACCTGCTTCTCGGTGATAACCTCCAAGGCCGTAAGATTCACATTGAGCAGAACGGACATCTGTATATCGATTTGCTGGATATCGGCTAGAACTTTTGATCTGATCACGACATCAGTACCGTTTTGGGGAGACAGATATGAAGAAGATTTCAAACGAACATTCCGGTGAACCGGGAATCAGACCTTCGCTGAAGGATCAATTGCGCGAAGGGGCGTCTGCGAATCAGCCGATTCAGGATCAATTGATTACCGATACACTGGAACAAAACTATATGCCTTATGCGATGAGCGTTATCGTTTCCAGAGCGATTCCGGAGATCGACGGTTTCAAACCCTCGCACCGGAAGCTTCTGTACACGATGTACAAAATGGGGCTTCTGAACGGGAACCGAACCAAATCAGCCAATGTAGTCGGACAGACTATGAAGCTCAACCCGCACGGAGATTTGGCGATTTATGAAACAATGGTACGCATGACTCGCGGAAACGGATCGCTATTGCATCCATATGTTGATTCCAAGGGAAATTTCGGACGCCAATACTCACGGGATATGCAGTTTGCCGCCTCGAGATACACCGAGGTTCGGCTCGATAAGATTTGCGAGGAGCTTTTTCGCGGCTTGGATAAGGACGCGGTTGATTTCGCGGACAATTACGACGGCACCATGAAGGAGCCTTGTCTTCTGCCGGCGACATTTCCGACGATTCTCGTTAACAGCAACCAGGGGATCGCAGTCGGAATGGCTTCCAATATCTGCTCATTTAATCTTTCCGAGGTTTGCAAGGCAACGATCGCGTTCATGAAGGATCCGACAGTCGACATCATCGATCTGATGCCGGCTCCCGATTTCCCGGGCGGAGGGATCATTCTCTATGAAGAGGAAACGATGCGGCAAGTATATGAAACGGGAAGAGGCCCTGTTCGCGTCCGATCCAAATACCAGGTTGATCGCAAAAACAACATCATCGAGATCATCGAGATTCCCTACTCAACCACTGCCGAAGCGATTATCGACGAGATCAGTGAATTGGTGCGCTCGGGTAAGATCAAGGAAGTATCGGACATCAGAGATGAAACGGACCTTGACGGACTGAAAATCTGCATTGAATGCAAGCGCGGAACCGATCCGGCGGCGCTGATGACCAAATTGTTTCGTTTCACAAAACTGGAAGATACCTTCTCATGCAATTTCAATGTCCTGATCAACGGAATGCCCCGTGTGCTCGGAGTCCGCGCAATAATCGCGGAGTGGCTCTGTTGGAGAAGGGCATGCCAGAAAAGAGAGTTGCTTTTCGATCTCAAAAAGAAGCGGAACCGACTGCATCTTCTGGATGGCCTTTCCAAAATTTTACTCGATATCGATAAGGCGATCTCGATCATTCGCAATACCGAATTGGAAGCGGATGTTATTCCAAACCTGATAAAGGGGTTCGCTATCGATGCGGAGCAGGCTGAATATGTTGCCGAGATCAAATTACGAAATATCAATCGTCAATATATCCTGAATCGAACCGCCGACCGGCAACAGTTGGAAAATGAGATCAAGGATATCGAGGATATCCTCAGCAAGCCGAAAAGACTTGACGCGCTGATTGTTTCCACGCTCGAAAATGTTGCGAAGCGTTTCGGCAAGGATCGCAGAAGCGAGCTTCTGAAGGCGGAGAACGCCGCGACTTTTACCGACGACAAGATGATTGAGGACTATAACCTCAAACTGTTTCTGACGGAGCACGGTTATATAAAGAAATTATCGCTGACCTCTCTTCGCAGTGCGGGCGATCTTAAGACAAAGGAAGAAGACCACATTATCATTGAAGCGGAGGGCAAAAACAAAAGCGAGGTTTTGTTTTTTTCGAGCGCTTGCTGTGTGTACAAGATGAGAATACACGAGATCAGCGACACAAAGCCTTCCGAGCTCGGCACGTACTTGCCGAACATCCTCAACAGCGAGCCCGGAGAACGAATTCTTTTCATGCTGATTACAGACGATTACTCCGGAGAATTGCTTTTTGCGTTTGAGAACGGGAAGGCATCCAGGATCCCTCTGATCGCATACGAAACGAAGCAGAACCGAAAGAAGCTGATTCACGCCTGTTACGAAGGATCACCGATCGTGAGTATTCTCTATCTCACCGAGCCTGTGGACCTTGCCGCTTTTTCGTCTTTACGTAAAGCGATCGTCTTTTCAAGCGCTCTGATCCCGGTCAAAGCGACCAGAAATTCGCAGGGAGTTCAGGTGCTCGTTTCCAAGAAGGGCAGTCGAATGGTAACGGTTATGCGCCTCTCGGAAGTCGGGTTCACGGACCCTGAATACTACCGTATTCGCAAAACCCCCGCAATCGGTTATTATTTGAAAGAAGAGACTCTGGAGAATCGGCAATTGACTTTGGGAGAAGAATAATTTGACCTCTATATACGGAATCGACAAGCGGATCGAGAAACCACTTTCTCGCGACAAGAAGACCGTTATCGTCATCTGTTTGGTGATCATGGTCTTATATGCGACGGTGATCGGCTCGATTTACTCCAATAACACGAGACTTTCAGATGTGCTTCCTGCTTTTCGCGAGGCACTTAATTCCCGTGATTACAGCAAAGCGCTTGATATGTACAGGAATATTCACGCACAGATCGTTAAAACGAATCCGGAAGATATGGACAAGGTGTCCAAGGAGCGTGCGATACTTCTTGAGATGGAAAGCATCGTCGATGAGCGAGTTCGATCGATCGAGGATCGAATCCGACACAATCGATATGTTCCCGGCACCGACGATCGTGCGTTTTTGGAACAGATGAAGGAGATGACGGGGGCGTCTCTTTCGCTATGGCTACATGATCTTGCGGAGGAATTTTTGCTCGGTACGATCGAAAAGCCCACTCTTCAGTATATTTTTGAACAGATCGGAGACTACTCCAATGTTGAATCATACGCGACCCCGCTGAAGAAGGAAATCGACAGCATAGAGATCGCCAGAGGCGATGTGCAGGAAGCGGAAAGCCTTTTTACCGACAATGAATACATTGAAGCGGCGATCAAGTTTGAATATGTTATGAACGTATCGGACGGTTTCGTATACACGTATGCGGACCGAAGATTCAAAGAACTGAAAGAAGTTATGTATCAGCCGATTATGGATCAGTGCGATGTGCTTTTGGATAACTTGCGATTCTATTCTGCAGAAGAGCTTCTGTCGGACATGGCACATCTATTTCCGGACGATCAGAAAATCAAAGCCAAACTGCTTGAAGCAACATCCAACACCGAATTGGTCGAGGTATACCGGGGTCAGATCGAGGTGATATGCGTTAAGCACCTGATTGTTGACAAGGATCTTGCGTTTAGCGCAACAGCCGGATCAACGACAGAGTCGTTCTACCTTACTTCCGGGGAATTCCGGAGCATTTTGGAATCTCTTTACAGCCGAAACTATGTGCTCGTAGACGTTCATGACATGGTGGACCTGTCCAACTCGGATTTTCTTCTTGACGGAACACTTCTGATTCCAAAGGGCAAGAAGCCGCTGGTGGTTATTATTGAAAATCTGAACTACTCGGCATATATGAACGGGAAAGGTTTTTGTTCCAGGTTGGTATTCAACAACCAAGGTCAGGTAAGCGGTGAGTATATCAACGCATCCGGGCAGAGTGTCGTCGGACGGGCGACCGAAGCGATCGGAATTTTAGACGCATTTGTTGAGACACATCCGGACTTTTCTTATAATGGCACCAAAGGTATAATCTCGCTTTCCGGGTACGAAACGGTTTTCGGGTATATAACCGACGCGGATCAGTTGGATGACCGTAACGCAGCGCTTAACGCGATGAGCATGCCTGCCGAAAACCCGACAGAGGAGGAGATTGAGCAGAATCGGATCAAAGTTATTGAAATCATGAACAAATTGAAAGATACCGGATGGATATTTGCATCCTCCACATACGGGTTTATTAACGCGAACGACAGTTCGATGGAAGTGATTCGGAACGATACCGAGAAATGGTTGAATCAAGTGTCCTCGTTGACCGGTAAAGTGGACATGCTCGTTTATCCGAACGGTAACTTTATTAAGGGTTCGGATCCCCGGTGTGTATATTTGAAAGACCTCGGATTTCGGATTTTCTTTGGAGTCGGCTCTTATCCGTATTATGCTTTCGGAGATAATTATCTATATTTTGACCGGGCGATGATGAATGGAGATACGCTCCGAAATATGAATTACTCGCGTCTTTTCGATGTGGAATCCGTTTATGATGAAGCCAGGAAGAAGAAGCTGCCTTCGTGACCCATGACAGCGGATCCAAAAGATATCACTAGCGCTGCGATTTGTGTTATTGTATAGAATGAACCCTTCGCAAATCGGGAGGCACGCAGAATTGGACAGAAAGTCAGTTCATCCGTTTGATTGTTCCCGCAACTCCTTACGCCGATGCATTCTAATTGTGTCGTTCGTATTTATTTTTGTGTGTGCGGGAGTCCTGTCATCTTGCGGATTAGGGCTCAATATTGAAAATATCGGAGATGTTATCGAGGCGAACATCTCCGGAATACTCCCCTCTCAGGGTCTTGGGTTCGGGGGCTTACAGCCGCCCGACGGTCAGGAAGTTCATGAGATCGGAAGCAGTAAGGACTTGTTTTATACGCTTCAGGATTCCCTTTATTCATTTGCTCCGGATGTTTATTTAAAGGTCGAAGAGTATTCGATGTTTTCGCGTTATTGGGATGAATTGACCCTTGCGGGTGCACTTCACTCCGCTTTTCAGATCGGTCAGGTACAAATCGAATACGATAATCGAACACCATGCACCATTCGAATTCGTTTTGCATACAATCATGCCGGATCGGTTATGAGTGCTTTTTTTCAATCTCCTTCATCACCTGAGTTTACTTCATCAGAGCAAACAGCGCTTTTTCGGCTGATTAACAAAGTTATCGACGAAACAATAACAGAGGATATGGACGACTTTGAAAAAATTATCGCCGTGCATGATTATTTAGTCGTGAATTCCGTTTATACCGATTCCGAAGAAGCGAGTTATCTGGCGACCGCTCTTAGTATTCTTGAGAACGGACAAGGCCAGTGCCAAGGTTATTCCGAGGCATTTGCCGCGATCATGATCATATCAGGGGTGGAAACCAGGGTCATTTCGGGAAAGGCGTTTGATTCCGAAATGCACTTTGTTCCGCATGCCTGGAATCAGGTGAAAGTTGACGGAGTCTGGTATCATGTGGATGTTACTTGGAACGATCCGATTCCGGATACGGGTAAATCAGCACTGCATACATATCTGTTGCGTTCAGATGAGTTTTTCGAAAATGATCATCTCTGGTCGGACTATTTTCCGAAGTGTCCGACAGATCGGCCGCTTCCCGGATAATCTTTAATGGTTTTGTGGACTAACATGCTTATCAATACTATAATGAGCAGAAGATAGGGATATCGGGAGGGGAACATGAAATCGAGAAAAGACAAACTGAATGCTCTGATTGTCGAGGACGAGATGCTTTGGAAAGATCGCAAACGCTATTTCGGTTTGCCTATTTCATTTACGGTGTATAGTTTTGATGCCAATCGTCTTTATTTGAAGAAGGGCTTGATCAACACCACCGTTGATGAGCTTCTCTTGTATCGGGTTTTGGATATAAAACTTTCCAGAACGCTCGGACAGAAAATATTCGGAGTCGGCTCGATTATTTTGTCAACGGCCGATAAGACCCATTCAACCATCGAATTGCGTAATATCAAGCAATCAGACCGGACCCGGAAGGCACTCAGTACGATTGTTGAAAAAGAAAGAGACGAGAAGCGAATTCTTGGCAAGGAGATGTTCGGCGCCGCGGGCGGAGACGGGGATCGTATGGATTTTTTTGTGGATGATATCGGACATAACAGTATGGAATGACACCATCGGAATCGTAAGGAGAGACGTGGGGGTTTAGGTTTATTCGTGGAGACAAGACTGGATCGGTACGACGGAGCGCGTGATAAAAAAATAATTCAGCTCAAGCAATTGATTGCGGAGTCGGAAAAGATTGTCTTTCTCGGCGGCGCCGGTGTATCAACTGAGAGCGGTATTCCCGATTTTCGAAGCGGACAAGGCATTTTCAATCAGGACAGCGGATTGGAGTATCGTCCGGTCGACATCATCAGCCATTCTTTTTTCGCGAAACATCCGGAGGAATTTTTCGATTTCTACAGAAGAAAGCTATGCTATCCCGATGCGAAACCCAATAAGGCACACAAGGCGTTGATGCGCCTTGAACGCCGCGGAAAACTTCTTGCGGTCATCACACAGAACGTGGATAACCTTCATCAGTTGGCCGGAAGCAAAAAAACCATTGAGCTTCACGGATCGGTCAACAGGAATTATTGCCTGTCCTGCGGAGCGAAATATCCCCTGGAGTATGTTCTTCGAACAACGGGTATCCCGACATGTGAGGAATGCGGAGGGATGGTTCGTCCGGATGTGGTTCTTTATGAGGAACATCTGGATCACGAAAATATAGATCGGGCGGTTGCGGCGATTGAGAAAGCGGATCTCATGATTATCGGCGGAACCTCTTTAACCGTTTATCCTGCGGCGACTTTCGCTCAGTTTCTGCCTCATGATCGTGTCGTTATTATTAACAAGAGTTCCACCTACCTCGATTTACAGGCGATGCTTACCATACATGACAGCATCGGTGATGTACTGGATGAGACGATTCCCAAACGCGCTCCCAAAGCTAAAAAGTCTTCGGAGGGCAAACTTTGACGCTGACTTCTGAAAATCGTGACCGATTGTTTTCCGAAAGAGAGCGCGAGCTCAAATTTGTTGTCGACGATTTGAGTCGGCAGTCATTTCGTATGAGCACGGCTCGAATGGTGTTTTTTCTGTCATCGGCCGGACTTCTTGCCATATATGTTTTTGCCGACAGACACATTTTGATTCTTCTTTCTTCGTTTCTCTTGTTCATCGCCTTCCTTTCAGCTGTGATTATCCACAACGGAATCAACAGAAAGCTTGCGTACCGGAGAAAACTGCTTGAAGTCCATTTGGAGCATATCGCACGAACGGAGCACCGATTTGATCAACTGAAGGACGAAGGAAGTGACTTTATTTGCGCCGATCATGACTATTCTTCGGATTTGGACCTTTTCGGGCGTGGTTCGCTGTTTCATTTGCTGAATGTCGCCGAGACTTACTTAGGCAGGATAAAGCTCCGCGATTTGTTTTTGACCGCTTCGGATCCGGATAAGAAGACGGAGCTGATTCTTGAACGACAAACTGCGGTCCGGGAACTTTTCGAGAATCCGTGGCTTCTTCAGGAAATCCAGGCAATCGGACGAGTGAGTTGCCGTCAGAAACGTGACCCGAAGGCTTTCATTGAGTATGCCGCTCAGGAGACGACCGGAAGAGAAGTAACCGTAAGGCATCTCGTCCTGTTCGCATCGTTATCTCTTGTGCTGACGATATCCGTGGTTTTATCCGTCCTTTCCGTTATCAATCTGTACCCATTAACGGCAATCGTCCTGGTTGTTCAACTGATACTTACCGCGATGAATGCCGAACGTTTCAAACACTCTTTTGATTCAGTTAGCGAAATCCATCGGGAACTTTACATGTACAGATCCTTATTTGAATGGATCGAAAAGACTGCCGTTCAGAGCAAACTTTTAACGGAGATCCAATCCTTCATACGGGATGAAGATAGCATCAGAGGCGGGAAGGCATCCGCCCAATTGGCCGGACTTAACCGGATATCTGTTTTTATTCAGGCAAGAAGTCAGCCGCTGCTTTTCCTGTTTCTTAATTCGCTTTTCCTTTACGATATGTACTGTATGTTTTTTCTGCGCAGATGGATTCGGCGTTCCGGGACTGCTCTGCGTGATAATTTGGAACTCCTCGGAATGTGGGAGGCTCTCGGAAGCCTTGCTACCATGCATGTGGTTTATCCGGAATGCTCGTTTCCTGCTTTTCGCAAAAAAGGCGAAGACATATCGGACGACGCATTTTTCCGCGCGAACGCGATGGGGCACCCGTTGATTCCGAGAAGAAAGCAAGTGAGAAACGATTTTTTCTTGCCTGCAGGGATCGCCCTCATAACCGGCTCGAATATGTCCGGCAAAACGACTTTGCTCCGTACAGTCGGAATCAACGCGGTTCTGGCTTACGCGGGAACGGTGTGCTGTGCGGAGCAACTGGAATTGGGGATGATGAGGATCGGATCGTCCATGAGGATCGCCGATAATCTCGAGGCAGGCTTGTCGACCTTTTATGCGGAGCTTCTGCGCATTGAACGCATCATCGGAAAATCGAAATCTCCGCTGCCGATGCTCTTTTTGATCGACGAGATTTTCCGCGGAACCAATTCGAAAGATCGAACGGACGGGGCTCAAATCGTTATAAAGAATCTCCTTCGCCCTTGGGTCATCGGGCTCATGTCCACTCATGATTATCAGTTGTGCGATACCGTTAAAGAAGATGAGGGGATTTCTTTTTATCATTTTTCGGAAACGTACGATGAGGATGGTATTCATTTTGACTATCGACTTGCACCGGGCGTTTCGACGGCCGCCAACGCGAGATACTTGATGAAAATGGTTGGGATTGAGTAAATCAAAACTCTTGCATTACCATACGCTCATGTTTAGAATAGATTTGCGCGTTTAGCGGAGCCCTCATTTTATAAACACAAAGACTAACTATATGGACGTCAAGAGATAATTGAAGAAATCTCTGGACATAGATGAAAAATCTGAACCTTGAAAATAACGCATGCAAAAACAGACAGAGGGAACTGCCTTGGTTCACAGGATATGT
>JAAYIQ010000012.1 GCA_012523365.1 Clostridiaceae bacterium | reverse complement strand
TTCCCTCAAACGTACAACCCTATTGATATGTTTCCCCATACCTCGAAAACGCTAAAAAACGGTGGATATGTTTCCGCTTACGTTCGAGGTCGGTGACAGTAGTTGGCCAAACTCCGCACATGTCGAGACGGTAATGTGGATGCGTCGGTAAAAACCGTCGAAATGAGCCGGCGCTATTGGTTCTCTTTTGTATTGAGCTCTCTTTGATTGTTCGATCGTATTCTTGCGCCAAACACGCGCTTGAATCGCGATCAATCTAAACCGTACCAAATTTCGCCAACTTCATGATTTTGATATCCGGAACAATCAATTATGACGTCCTTCCAGTTGAAGTTGGACATATTCTTCTATATCATGGAAGAATGAAGAAATTTGAAGATATCTCTATCGCATTATTGCTGAATGATTTTCATAATGAATATAGTATGGCCATCTATCGGGGGGCTAGATTTGCTGCCGAGGAAAGGGGTATATCGCTCGCTACTTTTGGCGTCGGCGCATTTGAAAGCCCTGTTCAGCATATGGAAATGAGAACACGGCTGTTTTCTTTGGTCAATCCCGATGATTTTGACGGTATATTTTATGTGTCTTCTTCTCTGTCCAATTATATCGGTTTGGAGCGTTTCGTTGATTTTGCGACGAGTTTTAGTGATTTACCTTCTGCTCATGTCGGCATCCGGCATGATTCGCTTTTGACCTTCGGCATTGATAATTATTCCGGTATGTATGATGCGGTCAATCATTTGATTAAGGAGCATGGTCGTAACAAGATTGCCTATATTAGCGGAACACGTGGTGTTTATGAAGCTGAAGAACGGCATAAGGCTTATAAACAGGCTTTGATTGACAACAATATTACATACGATGAGCGCTATGTCTATCATGGGTCTTTTCTTCGTGAGGACGGCGTTTCGGCGGTAAATGCCTTTCTGGATGAACGTAAGATCGATATCGACGGTCTGGTCGGGGCCAATGATCATATGGCCTTGTATGCCATGAAGGCATTGCAAAGAAGGGGGATTTCTGTACCGAAGCAGGTTAGCGTTGCTGGTTTTGACGATTTGTCAAGTGCCAGAAGTTGTACGCCGGCGATGACGACGGTCCATCAGTCCGCCTTCGGCTTGGGCTCTTTTGCCATGCGGCGTCTTGCCGAAGGTATCCGTGATGACAAAATAGAGATGCGGCATGAGCAGTTGCCTGCGCCGTTGGCAGTGCGACAATCCTGCGGTTGCCGATCCGATGCGGTAACAGATGATGTAGTTGGTAGTGAAGCGTCACCTGACACGATGTCGGAAAATGAACAAAACGAAAGGGAAGAGCTGAGTTCCGTTGTGAATCTTATGACGCGGGACATGATTGGAAATTTTGAAATAGATGAGATTATTTCTGTTCTGAACGGTCATCTGAATTTTCTTGGCATTCGTGATTTTTCATTGTCTCAGTATGTGGGGCAAGGTCAGGCGGAAATTTTATTCGATCAGACCGGTCACCGCCGAGAGAAATTTCCCGAGAAACAACTGATCAGCGGCGGTCTTGCCCGTTTACCTCGTCCGTATTATTGTCATATTTTGCCGCTTTTCTATCGGGAGGAGAATATCGGATTTTTCGTTTCCGATGTAGCATCGAGAGATGTTCCTGTTCTTGAGATTATCAGAGACCACCTTTCCAGTGCCTTAAAGGGCGCACACCTTCTGGAAGCGGCCAAGAGGCATGCCGATTACTTGCGAATCGAGGTTGAGCAGCGGACCAAAGAGTTGGCGGACCGCACGATTGAGCTGGAAAAAGCGCTGGATGTTGTACAGGAGACCAGCGAGAAGCTCGAACGCTTATCTGTTATGGATGAGTTAACCGGACTTTATAACCGACGCGGCTTTTTGACGCTTGCCAAACAGCAGATCGCCTTGAAAGCGCGGAACAATAAAGATCTTTTACTTGTTTTTTTTGATATTGACGGAATGAAGAAGATCAATGATACGTTGGGGCACTCGGTTGGCGATTACGCCCTTGTGTCTTTTGCCAATCTACTGAAAAAGGCTTTTCGCAGTACTGACGTTATCGCCCGTATCGGCGGCGATGAATTTGTCGTTCTGGCCATCGAATGTTCCATCCGTGAATATAAAAAAGTCAAGAGCCGGCTGGATTATTCCATAAAAGAGTTTAATGCATCGAATCATCAGGAGTTTCAGTTGTCCGTCTCCGCAGGTGCCGCTCCGAGTGACCCCGATACTACCTTTACCATTGAGCAATTAATGGAGGAGGCAGATGCCGAACTCTATAAAGAGAAAAAGAGAAAGAAATTATCTCAGTGAGTTGTTTTTCAAGCCATGGAGTTGCGTCATCTGAAAGGATTGTCTCACAAGACTGGTAACACAGCCGGGTGAGTATGAACCTGTAATTGAGGAGAAAATCAGATTGAACGGAAAAAAAGCAAGGGTAGGTGCGTGCATATTAGCCGGCAACATGGATACAATGGTTCGATTTTACACAGATACATTGGGTCTCCATGCGGAGTGCGAAAACAGTAAATCGAAGAGTTGATTTCACAGAGTTTGAGACAGCAAGCGGTGAACTGGCCCTGTTTATGTATAGCCGGAAAGCATTTGTACAGACAATCAGTGAGCGCTACATTCCCCCCAAAGGAATCAATCAAACATTTGAAATTGCCTTTTGGTTGCCAAGTTATGCCGATGTGGATGCGGAATATGAGCGACTGCTGAAGTTGGATGTGCAATTTCCGACAGGGGAACCCACCACCTTTTCATTCGGCATCCGTAACTTTTATGTCGCTGATCCTGAAGGTAACCTGCTTGAAATCGGCAGCACGAGTGAAAAGTAAACCGCGTTTTGTCGAGTTGATGAGAGAGGAAGATGTCGGTGTCTGGCGAGCGGTCCGTCTAGATATCAATATAATTATTTTGATAGAAGCACAGTTGGCGCTCATCAGTAAAAATTGGCAGTGTCAAGGAGTTGGTGCGCTTTCATTTTCTCTCTTGGGATCGGCCGTCAGCCAGCCGCGGTGTCAGAAAAACCTGTCGCTGAAATCCCGCATCAGATTCGTTGAAACTGTAACAAAACGCAAAACAGCATCGTTCTCGCACAGATTTTGTTACAGTTTGAATTGAAACAAATTTTGTACTGAGCAGGTGATTGGATATGTTTTTGTATCATTATTATGATAAAAAGACGGGTCCTTATATGAACATATCAGAACTGTCAATGGAGCAGTCAAATATTACCCTCAAAGAATAAAGGAAGAAAAAGCAACGACTCAGAGCGCACAGCGTGATTCGGAATATATGCTCAGAAGACATATATATGAAGATATCATAAGAAAAGAATTTCTGAAAAAGGCGGAATTATCAATCGAAATGCACCCCCATTATATGGTAGTCTGACAAATAATCAACGATCACACGATTGGAGACAGAACAATGAATTATACGATAGAAAAGGATTATCGGGGCAATGATGCGCTGAGACATTCCTTTAATGAATTAGCCACGGAAACGTTTGAACTGAGTTTTGAATCCTGGTATCAAAACGGATATTGGGGAGAAAAATACGTTCCGTATTCTGTTGTTATCGATGGTACGGTAATATCCAACGTATCTGTAAATTTGATCGACTGCGAATTAAACGGCAAGGTAAGGCATTACATACAATTAGGAACTGTAATGACCAAGGAATTACATCGTGGAAAAGGATATTGTCGGATTTTGATGGAAACCATACTCCGTGATTATGAGATGTGCGATGGTTTTTTTCTGTTTGCCAATGACAGTGTGCTTGATTTTTACCCGAAATTCGGATTTCAACCGGCACAGGAGTATCGTTTTTGTGCGGATATCCGCGCCGGATCCGAATGCCGCGCAGAGCCTGTTTCAATGGCAAATAAACAAGACTGGGCATGCTTTTTGAAAGAAAAAAACCTGCGATCCGGCAATGGAATACTGCAGTTAAATACAGACGGACTGACGATGTTTTATTTGACACAATTCATGCAGAACAATGTCTATTATATAAAAACGCCGGATGCCTATGTGATCGCGGATATAGATAATGACACCCTTATTTTATATGACGTATTTTCGAAAAGTCCCGTTGATATGATTGAGGTCTGCAATTCATTTGGAAATTCGATAACGAAAGCTAAGTTTGTTTTTGTTCCGAAAGAAACGGGAAAATTGAAAAAATACGAACACGTAGAACCGAATACAACATTTTATATTCGTGGGGATCACTTGTTGCAGGATATGGATATCATTCTGAGCTTTCCGGAAATTGCTCATGCTTAAGAGAAAATAAGCATTGAACGTGGAATCGTCTCGGGGGACAGTCAGATCGTTACGGATGTATTCAAGAAGTATGCCGCCCGAAGGGAGATAATAATCCGCCAATGAGAAAGAAGGACTGGGAATTTTTCCGTGCATGTCCGATATCACGGCTTTCAAACGCTATATTATCAGAGGCGTTTTTGTGAGGGATTTATCAGGTGGGAGATAAACGGATCAATCAGGCATGTGACAGAGCAATCACGGATTTCTTGCGGGGGGATCGGGATGCTCTGGCAATCATCTATGACCTCATGGCCAGAATGATTTTTTCCGTTTCATATTCGATCACCGAAAGCTACCAGGATGCAGAGGATGTTCTGCAGGACACGATGATCGAAATTACAAAGTACGCGCATCGTTATCGAAGCGGAAGCAATGCAAAGGCATGGATATTGGCGATGGCTCGTCATCTTTCGATCGATGTGATTCGTAAAAGAAAATCTGTCGTCTCCGCGGATGATACGGTCATGGACAATACTCCGGAACCCCCTTTCGATTTATCACGGCTTGAAGTGTTGGACATGCTGAATACGCTTGACGAAGAAAAAAGACAAATTATCGTATTGCGCCTCTATGCCGAACTGCCCTATAAGGAAATTGCTTCAGTTATGGGGCTCAGTGTCGCCGCCGCACAGAAGAAATATCAGCGTGCTATCCGGGCGCTGAAAGATTATTTCCGGCGTACCGGCGACTAAGGAGATGGTTATCATGTCGAAAAGAAAGATAGTCAGCGTCTTACATCAATTGGATATGTTACCGCTTCCCGCAAAGGACAAAATCCTGTCCGCCTGTCCGAGTCCGGAAACATCCGCCGATGAGGCACGGGTAATCAATTCTCGTCGCCCGCGGAGACTCAAACCATTATTTGCAATCGGTGTGGTAATGATCCTTCTGGTTTTCGGAACTGCCGTATATGCGATTGCCGCGGAAGCGAAGGAATATAATGAAGCGGTCACTTTTTTTCGAGAATATGATTTGGCTGAGGAAGGTCTGACCCGAAGCGAGATCAAAGCGGTTTACCGGGATATCATCACAGGATCATTTCGCTTCGACAAAACAGCGGAAGTGATCGAACAAAAGGTGACCAAGAGTTCTGTCGGCGGCTACGAGATCCTGCAGGAAGCCCCGACACCCGAAGATTTGGAACGCTATTGGGAATTCGTAACCAACTACGAGAAATACATTGAACATAATCCGCTCCGGAACTCAGACGGTGTGATTTACAGAAGTCGCGAACTAACCGTATTCAGGGAAGATTTGGGGCTCGAAATTTTTGATCAGAACGTTTTCGAAAAGTACCGGGACGGTGCGTTGATCTGGACCGCGGAGAATATCGAATTTTGGATCGATAGCTATGTTGCTTTTGATGGAAAAGTGATTATTTACGGTCGATCACCGACTGATCCGGGTGAAGACGATGATCGGGGAGCCTGGGTGGCCTTGATCGATCAAGACGGAGAAGTGCTGTGGCAAACCCGGCTCAATAACGGATCGGTTTATGAAGATATTGCCGCCATCTTGCCTTCCGACGAAAAAATTGTCGTATTCAGCAAAGCAGACGCCCGGTATCTGTGCATGAGTGAATTCGATTTGAGCGGAAAGATCACGCGCACTCATATAACGGAGATTGGCCCCTATCAAATTGGGAATACCGCGAGACTCGGAGACGGTTACATCATTTCTCTTCGAAGCGAGGACGGGCACGCGCGTCTGATCAAAGTGAGCTGTGACGGATTTATAACCGATGCCTTCTCCTATGAATCAAACGACTGCCGTTATTTTATCACGGACATGATCGAATATAATGACAAAATCTATCTGAGCGCTCATTCCGTCCCCAAACTTGAAAATGAAGAAAGGGACGGTGGAGGGCGCTATGAGATCGCGGCCGTTCTTAACTATATTTTCGACAATCAGATGACGGACATCACGGACGATGAAGTGACCCGACTGATGCGGGCGAATTTTTCGGCGGTGATACTGGTGTGTGATCCGATTTCGGGTATACCGCAAGAATTCTATTCGGTCGAAGAATCCATAGGCGGGAAGCTCATGATCGACGAGTCAAATCAACTGATTTGGAACGTCGAAAGCATTACCCACGCTTTCTTTTCGCCGATGGCATCCTCATTTTCGATCAGCAGTACGAACCTGGTTTTCCGATATACGTTTGACGAGAGCGGTGCTTTGTTGAATCAAGAAAAAACGAAAGAATTTACAAGATTTTATCGATAATCGCCTTTTGAAAAATTCATTCTGTTATCATGAGTTGTTGCCATACTGTTGTCAACAATTATAAGGCATAATAAGAGAGCAAACCAATCAATCCACCGATCCGGAGGAATCACAATGCAAAATAAAGCCTTGGTCATCATCGACATTCAAAATGACATCACGAAGAATTATAAGGATGTGATCGGCAATATCAACAAAGCGATTGATTGGGCCGTCAATAATGGTATTCATGTCATTTATATCCGACACGAGAATTTATCTGCCGGCACGAGGACGTTTAAACCCAATACAAAGGGTGCCGAACTCGTTTCCGACATGAAAATCGTATCGGAAAATGTTTTTACGAAATCCAAAGGAAATGCGTTAACCTCTGAAGAATTCACGGACTTTATTCGTAAAAATGAAATATTGGATTTCTACATCGCGGGAGCAGATGCCGTTGCCTGTGTTAAATCGACCTGTTACAACTTATGCAAAGAGAACTACGGCGTTCAAGTCCTGTCCGATTGCGTTACCAGTTATGATAAGCGAAAAATTGACGAGATGCTGCGCTATTATGAGAGCAAAGGCTGTAAAATTATTAGCACGAGTGACCTGGTGATTTAGGCTCTTTCCGTACGAATCGATTGGCGATCGAGGGGGAAGCATTCATCAGACTCTGCCGCCTGAGCGAAAAGAGGGCTAATGCATTTTTCTGTTTAGCACGGAATACACGGAAAGGAGTCCTATCATGACCGTTGGCGAAATAGGTTGTTGCGGAGCGTATTGCGGGACCTGCCGGGTTTATCGGGAGCATTTGTGTAAAGGCTGTAAAATCGGTTATGAGAACGGAGACAGAGAGATCGCAAAAGCCAAATGCAAGATGAAGGTTTGTTGCATTACGAAAGGACTTCGATCATGCGCTGACTGCAGCGACTATAGCGCCTGCAACATTCTTAATGGCTTTTATGATAAGAACGCATACAAGTACAGAAAATACAAAGAGGCGTCGGATTTCATCAGAGCCAGCGGATATGACGCGTTTCTCGAAGTTGCGGATACATGGAAGAACGCATATGGAAATTATGGTCGGTAACCATATGCCTTAGAAGCAGTCCGAAGGTAGTTTCCCCTTGGGTAATGATTACTTTGTTGAGATTCAGGGATCATCTCTCTTGAGTCGAATTACATTCGCTTGAACTGTGCCTGCGCTTCCATAGGAGCGGATCCATTTCCCGGCTATTTTGATGACGCACAAAAGAACAAAATGATAAAATGAACAGCGTCAGGATTTATAAAGCAGTGTCGGCAGATTAACAAGTGTCGCCACTTTGAGAAAGGCAGACACCTATGAAATTCACAAGTGAGCAGCTGAAGAAGATCTATTATGGAGCCTATCGTTTCTCCGAAACAAAGGACGGATATCTGCAAGCTTTTCAACATACAGAGCGACAGATGCGGTATTTCGAGGAAGCTTCCGAATTCTGGTATGAAAGATGTACGGCCTCGAACGCGAAAACACTTGAGTTTCGTACGATAGCGACTCGGTTTTCTTTGGAGTATAAAATCATCTGGGCGGGGTCTGAGGACTCCCTTGAGCTTGCGGTCGACGGCTTGATTACAAAGATACATTACGTGAAGGATTTGCGAAAAGAAGGAAAAATATCCTTTGAAATGACTGCGGGTGATAAGAGTGTCACCGTATATTTGCCGGCCGACGCGACGATGCTTCTACGAAACTTCGAGATCGATGCGGACGTTTTCGCGGTGGAAAAGGGGGAGAAGGTCTTATGGATGGGGGACTCGATAACACAGGGTTATGGTTCGTTGCGTTCGGCGCATACTTATGTCAGTGTGGCCAATCGCCTTTTTAACTACGATATCATCAATCAGGGGATCGGCGGATATGTATACGATAAGAATGTGCTCGAAAAAATGGAGGGTTACGATCCGGATAAAATCATCATTTCCATGGGAACCAATCAGTACGGAACCGAGAGCATGAAGGATATCGAGGAATACTACGAGCGATTGGCGGAGGTTTACGGGGATCGGCCGGTTCTTTGCATTACGCCGATCTGGAGGGGGGATTCACCGGCCGGATTGGAAGTGCTGGC
>JAAYIQ010000011.1 GCA_012523365.1 Clostridiaceae bacterium | reverse complement strand
TAGCATGTGGCTGATCGTCGGCCTCGGGAATCCGGGCTCCAAATATATTTTCAACCGGCATAACTGCGGCTTTATGGTGTTGGAGGTATTGGCACAGCGCAGCGGCATTGACATGCGCAAGAAGAAATTCAGCGGAGAGTACGGGAAGGGCAAAATCGCCGGTGAAGAAGTGATCCTGCTTCGTCCGGGTACGTATATGAATTGCTCCGGGCAAAGCGTCCGCGAGGCCGCCGCTTTTTATAAGGTGCCCGCGGAACGGATCATCGTCGTCTACGACGATATTGATCTCGCGCTCGGTACCATACGCGTTCGCGCGTCCGGAGGGCCCGGCACACACAACGGAATGAAATCGGTCGTCGAGCAGATCGGAACCCGCAATTTTACCCGGGTCCGAATCGGCATCGGACCGGTTCCCGAACATTATGATTTGGCGGATTTTGTCCTGTCGGACATTCCGAAAGAGGATCAGGAAGAGATGTTTAAGGCTTTTCTTCAGGCCGCGGAGGCGATCGAGAAACGGATCGAAGAGCGTCGATGATCGATAATCCTTATTCGTCCGTACCCGCTTCCTCTGCCGGAGACAAGGGCTTACGAGTCACTGTCGGGGATATTCTGCACGCCGGCTTCGAGGATCCGGTATTTCGGGAAGTAGCGGAGAAGTTTTCTTCCGGGAAAGGATCTTCCCGCTTCAATCTGACCGGGATGCCGGAGTCGATGAAAGCCTATCTTACGGCCGCGCTGGCGACGAAACTGAATCGCCCGGCGGTCATTCTGGTCGCGGATGAACTGGTCGCGCGGCGGCTTCAGGCGGATCTTTCCGCGTTTTTCGAAAAAGAGGTCCTGATCCTTCGCGAGCGTGAGCAGAGTCTGGCGGATGTGGACGCGTCTTCCAGAGGGGCTGAGATCGTAAGGATCCGGACGCTGAGAAAACTCTTGGACGGCGATTGCGCCGCTGTCGTCGTGACGGCGGGGGCGTTGGCGAACCGGTTGATGCCGGCGACGGATTTTCGAAAAGCCGAGCTCGTCGTCACGCAGGCGACACGCGTCAGTCCCGAGGATCTGGCGATGCGGCTCTCGGGCAACGGCTATGAGCGCGTCCGATCCGTTGAGGCGGAAGGGGAGTTCAGCCGGCGCGGTGATATTCTGGATGTTTTTCCGGTCGGGTGCGAGCGCCCGATCCGTATATCCTTTTTTGACGATGAGGTCGACGGGATCAAGTCGTTTGATCTGGAAACACAGCGTTCCGTCGAGACGCTTCGAACCGTGCGCGTCGATATCGCGCGGGAGATTCTGGTCCCCGAGAACCGAAGACAAATGATCGCGGGGCAGATCGCGGAGGCCGGGGAGACGGCGCGCGCGGCGGCATTTTCGCGCGGCGCATCCCGAGACGTTTGCGAGAAGCTCCTGCGCATTGCTCAACAGGACGCCGAGCGGGTATCCGAAGGCATGCTTTTTGCGGGGCCGGAGAGATGGATCCGCCTCATTTACCGAAAGAACGACACGGTGCTCGGATACGCTAAGAGCGGCGGCGCACTGCTCATTGTCGACGAGCTGATCCAGATCCGGAAGCGGACGGACGCCGGTCTGGCCGACTTCATGCAACGGTTTTCGTCGATGCTCGAGAAGGGCCAGATCCTTCCGGTCTCCGAGGATATATACGTCAAGAGTCCCGAGTGGATGGTTGAATTGGACCGGTCGACG
>JAAYIQ010000094.1 GCA_012523365.1 Clostridiaceae bacterium | reverse complement strand
CAGGGCGTCGAAGTCCCGCTCGATTATACGGGAGAGATCCCCGAGGGCTTCGAGATCATCGATCTGGAGCCGTGTAAGATGATGATCTTTCAGGGCGAACCTTTCGAGGATGAGAAATTCAGCGAGGCGATCGAGGATCTCTGGGAAGTGATGAAGAAATACGATCCCAAGGTCTACGGTTTCGAATGGGCGGATGACGACGCGCCCCGGATCCAGCTTTCGCCGGAAGGCTACCGCGGCTACATCGAAGGGCGCCCGGTACGCGCGATCAATAAATAGCCGCTTGTACGCTCGACGAAACCCGCCTTGTCTTTTCGAATCAAGAACGAATACGAATCAGACCGAAACCCTCCCTGCAAAGAGAGTTCCGGTCTGATTCGTCCCGATGATGCCTTTTCTTGCGGTTGTTGTATTTTTTTAAGTAATACACTAAACTGCCAATTAAGAGAGGCAGGTGATATCATGTTTGACTTAAAAGATAAAGTACTGATAGTAACCGGCGCAGGGAGCGGAATCGGCAGAGAATTGACGCTCCAACTCGTACAAAAAGGCGTGAAGGTCGCGGCTTGCGATATCAACGCAGAGACGCTTGCAGGCACAAAAACCCTCGTATCCAACCCGGAGCTCGTTAAGACCTATGTCCTGGATGTCGCCGATGCCGCAAAAGTTGCCGAATTCCCCAAGATGGTCAAGGCCGACTTTGGAAATCTCCACGGGATCATCAACAACGCGGGCATCATTCAGCCTTTCGTGAAATTTATGGAATTATCCGAGAAATCCATTGATCGGGTCATGAACATCAACTTCTACGGCGTACTCAATTTGACACGTGCGGTGTTGCAGGAGGTCGATGCAACGACCGACACATTCGTCGCAAACATTTCTTCCATGGGCGGATTCCTCCCCGTGCCGGGCCAGGGAATATACGGCGCCAGCAAGGCGGCCGTGAAGCTCTTTACTGAGGCGCTATACGCGGAGATGATGGGAACGCTCGTCCATGTGTCCGTTGTGTTCCCGGGAGCGATCGCCACCAACATCTCAACGAATTCGATGGAAGAGAAACCGAAAGAGACTCCCCCCGCCCAGACCGGTTCCGCCGCCAAATATAAGACTACCTCAGCGGAGGATGCCGCAGCAATCATCATCAAAGGCATCGAAAAAGGCAAGCTCAAGATATTCGTGGGCAGCGACTCCAAGATGATGGATAAACTCTATCGTCTGATGCCGGTCAAGTCCATTAATATGATGGCAAAGATGATCAACAAGATGACGAAATAGACCGGCTTCTTTTTTCATCGTAAGCACAATCAAAAACGGTTGCGTCATCATCCCTATAGCGCTTATAAAACTCAATTGATCACGGGAAACATCGAAACAGCTGAGCGACTCGCTCTGCTGTTTCGGTTAATTACCGCAGTTTCCTCTCGACAATGACAAATCGATGCTCCGTTCCTTCGATGAACCCGTAACCCGGAACAATTACCGAATAGGCCTCTCCCATCACGCCATCGGGATCACGACGACAAAGGACATCCCCGCATCGGACTTTCCGAGTCTGACCGGTTGCCATGGCTTTCGGCGCGTCAGTGCAAGCACGGTTTCTCCGATCAAACGCTCATAAACCGCGCCGCTTCGGCCCTCCACGCAAATCATTTCAATCGGTTTCGGTGCCACCTTCACATGTTCATAGATACGCGAGGTCCACTCAAATTCCCGGATGCAAAGGCTTTCGGGCATCTCTTGTCGGCAGAGCTTCAAAACACGGTTCGGGCCCCACTCGAAAATCTCGGCCGTACGTCCCTGTCCGAGAAGTTTGCCCTTTTCAACGATGTCCGGCATGTTCTCCGGTGATGTACCATCCACAAATGCTTCCATCAGATCGCCCGAAAAAGGCCGACGACGACGTCGATCTGCTTTTCGCGTAAATCGCTCGACCAATGGACGATACCGTTGCTTATGATATCCGCGCCCTTCTTCCGGCAGGCCGCGCGGATCTGTTTGATCGCCCGATTCCCGCCCATCCAATCTTTTTTCAGATGTTGAGTGACAAAGCAATACACCTTTTTCCCGGACAGATCGGAGATGCCGGAAAGATATTTCTTCGTCGCGGCCGCCAGTGAGAACGCCTGAATCGGCGACGCGAAAATCACTGCGTCATAAGGGGTAACATCCGGGGCGGACGTGATCCTGACCTCGGGTCCTTCCCCCTCGGCCTCGACCCGTTCGATGCGAACCGTATGCCCGGCCTCACCCAAAGCCTTCTCCACCCGTTCCGCCACCGACAATGTATTTCCGGTCTGTGAATAAACAATTATCCCGATATTCATTATCCTTACCTCATACCCAATCAATGCGAGCATTTCTTCTATCCCAATATACCGCCGCTACCGGTCTGTATCAATATTGACTCTTATCTGATTCGTCGAGCCTCGTGAAATGTCATGAAAACGCGACAATAGTTGACGCGTCAACCATTCCCTGATACTCTGTACTTAATAACATCAAATTTGGAGGTTTCCGCCGATGCCGGAAGAAAGAGATATCTGGATACGGATGAGCGCGATCCTTAGATCTGCCCGTCAAATCGTCAATGCCGAGCTGAAGCCTTTGAATCTGAGCAACTCGGAAGGGGACATCCTCTTTCATCTTCTTTCCGCAAACGACGGTATTTCACAGGAAACACTCGCCGATCGACTTGATATCGGCAAAGCTGCGGTCTCACGCACCGTCGGATCACTGGAAGAAAAGGGCTTCATCCGTCGTCGGCGCCTTCCGGAGGACTCGCGCGCCTATCGCGTCACTCTGACGCCGAAGGCTCAGAAAATCGGCGAAAGGATCGATCACGCATACCGAAGCGTTTATGAAATCGCATTGACCGGGATCGACGAATCGGAGTTATCTCGTTTCGACCGTTTCCTCGGAATCGTCCACCGAAATCTGGACGAGTGGGAGTCGAAGAAATGACAGCATTTATCGGCGGCTTCGGAATCCTTGCCGGATACTTTATCGTTTGCGCATCCGCGGCACTTTTCGCGCGTCGCCTGATCCGGATCCCGACGGAGGTCTTCCGAAAGATCCTCCACACGATTCTCCTTTGTTCCCTTTTTGTATGGCTCTACGCCTTCCCCAACTGGTGGATGGCCTCCCTCGCGGCGCTTCTGTTTATCGCGATCGCCTACCCGCTCCTTTCTTTTGGCGAGAAATGGTCGGGTTACTCCGCACTTCTCACCGAGCGAAAAGGCGGAGAAATCAAAAACAGTCTCTTCCTGGTGTTTACGATGTTCGCGATCCTCAACGCCCTGTGCTGGGGCCTTCTCGGCCAGAGATGGCTGGTTCTCGCCTGCATCTGCGCCTGGGGCTTCGGTGATGCGGCCGCCGCCCTGATCGGAAAAAAATATGGGAAGCACTACCTCGAGGGCAAATACATTGAGGGCAGAAAAAGCATCGAGGGAACCTTCGCGATGTTCACGGTCTCCTTCCTTTCGGTCCTGATCGTTCTTTTGTATTTCGGGAAGCTTCCTTGGTACGGAAGCCTTTTGATCGCTTTTCTGACCGCAGCCGTCAGCGCCGTCGTCGAGCTTTTTACACGTCGAGGCATGGATACGGTCACCTGCCCGTTCGCCGCCGCGGCCGTTCTTTTACCGCTGTTGATCCTGTGGAGCGCATGGATATGAAAGTGAACTAAGGTGCGAAAACTATGTCTTTGAACGATAACCTCAACAAAACGAAGCCCGTGCCGAATCACACGAAATCCGGAGCGCGAACGCTTCT
>JAAYIQ010000093.1 GCA_012523365.1 Clostridiaceae bacterium | reverse complement strand
TGGATCAGTCCGCCGAAGAACAGATCCGCGGAGTTTGCAACCGGGAGGAATTTTCGTCCTCCAAAATCCGGATCATGCCGGACGTGCACGCCGGTATGGGATGCACGATCGGAACGACGATGACCGTCACCGACAAAATCGTTCCCGGTATGGTGGGTGTCGATATCGGATGCGGCATGGAGACTGTTTGTCTCGGGGATCATGATATTGAGTTGGATCAACTCGATTTTTTGATCCGCCGTGAGATTCCGAGCGGTTTTTCGATCCGTAACAGCCCGCATCCGTTACACGAAGAGATCGATCTGCAGGCTTTGCGCTGTGCCGGGTTTGTGAACATCGAGCGGGCGCGAAACAGCATCGGTACCTTGGGCGGCGGTAACCATTTTATCGAGGTCGACCGGGATGAAGACGGATGTCTTTTCCTGGTGATCCACTCCGGCAGTCGCCACATCGGAAACGAAGTCGCCAAGTACTACCAGAATGAAGCCGTAAAATCGATGAAGGGTCATGCGAACTACCAGATCGATGACGTGATCGAAAAGCTTAAAAGTGAAGGGCGCGAACAGGAGATATTCGAAACGGTCCGGTCGATGAAGGGCAAACATGATTTACCGATCGATATCCCCAAGGATCTGGCGTATCTGGAGGGACGGCTTTTCGAGGATTACATCCACGATATGAAAATCATCCAGCGGTTCGCGGTGCTGAATCGAAAAGCGATGACGGAAGTGCTTCTTTCCGGGCTTAACCTGAACGAGTGTGATCGGTTTACTACGATCCACAACTATGTCGATACCGACGAGATGATCCTCAGAAAAGGCGCCGTTTCCGCGAGGCAAGGTGAGCGGCTCCTGATTCCGATCAACATGCGCGACGGCAGTTTGATCTGCGTCGGCAGAGGAAATGAGGATTGGAACAACTCCGCACCGCATGGGGCGGGACGTCTGATGAGTCGAAAAGAGGCCTTTTCCAAATTGTCGCTCGACGAGTTTCGGGAGCAGATGGAGGGAATCTACTCGACTTGCGTGACGAGCAGAACACTGGACGAGTCGCCGATGGCCTATAAGAGCATGGATGACATTATCGTTCAGATCCGTCCGACCGTCGACGTGGAGAAACGCATCGTTCCGATTTTTAACTTTAAGGCATGAAGGGAGAGCGCGGGCCGCCGGGTGACCGACGATCCGCTGCTCTTCAGAATCAGGGTATAATTGATGTCGGGCGAGAAAGCGGGGGATATACATTGGTTTTTAAGCGAAAACAAGTTCCATTCTTCTCATCGCATTTGGACGGTTACATCGAAGACTTGAATGCCGGAGATTTGCGGGCGATTCCGAGCATTTTCTGCGTTTTCGCAGAGAATATGCCCGCGCACAAAAAGAAGGCGGCACAAACCCTCGCCGCTTTCTTAAGTCATTCAACGTTTGAACAAATCGCCGAAGCGGGGACGCGTATGCGCCAAACCCAATCGATTTCATGGTCCATAAATTGGCAAGAAGAAAGGATCGATGATTTCATCACCTCCAAGATGTCTCAAGAAGAAAGGAGAGCCGTAGTCATATTTTCAACCTTTAGCCCGAATGGTTATATACGTCAAAGAGCGGTGGAACAACTGGGCAAATTCGAAGCGACTTTGCCTTTTGTGATACCCAGGCTGAACGATTGGGTGAAAGAGGTTCGGCAGACCGCGTTTGATTCGTTTTCGAAAGGATTGAAAGTAGTTTCTGAGCAAGAGTTGCTTCAATCCATATCGCTGATGGACAGAATGAGAAGAAGTACAAGGTGTGCGTACTTTGAGATCACTAATCTCTTTGATTCGATCATCAATGACCCCAAGAATGAACATATCGTAGAAGATGGCCTGTTTGATCCGAACCCCGGAATCCGAAGTGCTTGTTGTCGAATCCTGCTGAGGTCCCCGGAGATAAACCGGGAGATACTGCGAAAGTACATTTTGAGGGAAAAGGATCCGATTTCGCGCAAAACGGTATTTGAATCGCTCATCAAGGCTGATTTGGATGTGTCGGACTTGGCCGATACGCTTCTTACGGATAAATATTTCGGTGTTCGATATACTGCGCTGACATATCTTGATGACATGGAGCGGAAAGACATTTTTCGTAAAGCGGAATCATTGTTGACCGATAAGAATACTTTTGTTCGAGAGCGTTCAAGAAGCATCATCTCGAAGATTGATCCCGGATTCGATTTTCTGAAATTTTACATGGACAGACGAAGCACCCATACCGCCGTCGCCATTCTCGGTCTGGGTGAAGTCGGATCACCGGCGATTTGCGAAGTGATCGAAAACTACCTTATGAGTGACAGGATATCTGTGATCCGCGCGTCGATGCTTTCATTGATGAGGTTGGATCCCCGCCGATACGGCCCGGTCATTCTGGAAATGCTTTTGTCCGAGCATGTGGGAATTGTTAAAACCGCTAAAAATATGATCCAAAAGTACGACATCTGCGATTTTGATCGGATCGATGAGATTTTCAGTATGACTCCTTACGGAAGCACGAAAATGAAATGTGCGGCGCTGTTGTTCTCTGCCGGTAAATGGCAGCGAATGATATATATTTTGCGGTTCATGTCCGATGAGCATGAGCCTTTGCGGAACATGTGCAGGACCCAATTTATCCGATGGTTCGAAACTTATAATCGTTCGTTTTCGACCCCGACGGAGGAACAAAAATCGACGATCCAAAAACTGATGAGCGAGCAAAAATCTTTTCTCAGCGAAAGCGCTCTTGTCCATCTGCGGTTGGTTCTCACTCTCTGACGAGGCGATCCGGAGAATAGTATCGACTGATGGAATTACCGTATAGTATGCGCTCGTTTCAATTTTCGTACAGGCCTACACCGTTTCCTTCTTTTTCCTGCCGCAAACGAAATAGAGAATGAGCGCTCCGATACCGTAGCCCGTCAGGTAAAGAACGATGTCTCCGACATCCGCAAATCCGCGACCGGTAAGGTGTTGAAGAACCTCCAGAAGCAGGAATCCGAGAACGACAAAAAAGACGCTCACCTTCCATTTGTTCCAATGAAGAAGGGGCTTGAGCGGTATGAACAAGCAAAGATTGATCAGGTGTATACAGATGGTAGACGAATCATTCCGAAAGTCGGAAATGAAACTGATTGGATTTAAAGAGATCCTTCGTGCATGTACCGGCCGTAGAAACAGGCCCGCGATCACCGTCAGGAGGTAGGCGGCAAGTAGAATACGGCGCTCCAATACGTTAAGTTTTCGAAAAACGACAAGTTGGATCAAGATGTATATGCTAAATGCGGAGATCG
>JAAYIQ010000092.1 GCA_012523365.1 Clostridiaceae bacterium | reverse complement strand
TTCTTATGAATTGCATCCGCAGCAAGTTTTCCGGTCAATATGGATACCGGTAATCCGGATGGACTAAAAGTCCATTGCCCGCATTGGTAGACATCTTCAATCGGCGTATCTATGGATTCCGCAATTCTCCTGAACCGGCTCTCGGAGGGCATCTTTTCGTTGGTAAATGCCCAGCCCGTAATGGCTCCGTGGGAGTTTCCAGTTTCACGCTCTATCGTTATCGGTGTTGAGCACAGCGCAAATTCAACCTTTTCTAATATACCGGGGAATACGGATGACTCGAGCACCTCTGCTATTTTGCCCATACAATACTCTTTGAATTGACCGTACTTACCAGCATTCGATATATGCTTGACAAGACGGTAATCCATCAGCGTGCTTACGATGACGCCGGTTTTCCCTTGCGGCGCAAGCGCAGCATCCCGTAGAGCAGGGCAGGAGATCTCATAGGTCGTGCATTCCAGGTACTGCCCAATCCATTCATTTAGCTTGTCTTCAGTCGCCGTAGCATCAGTCCAGCCTGTCAGCGAGGTAAGGCCTACCGTTGATGGCGTATAGAACGCATGCGATCCGCATCGGTCTGCAAAATACTCCCTATCCAAATTGACACCCATAAATACAGAGAGTATGGAATCACCACCACTACCCTTATCAACCAGAGCACGTTGGATGCCCGCTTGTGGTGTATGCGCATCTACAGCCGCATAAAACGTTTTTTGATCCGCCGCCCAAACCAGCTTTTTGTAGTTGTAACTTTCTCCACCTGCTGTATACAGCTGCTTGTTATTTGTATCCACGCGGGTCACTGTAGTATCAGTCAGAAATTCACCGCCTGAACGCATAATAAAATCAGTCACCGCCTCAGCCAGAACGCCAGTACCGCCTTTGGGATAGCGGTAATCGAGATATAGCCCAAAGTAGCTCAGTGCAAAAAATGTGGGGGTGTCTTTGAAAAAGTGCTGTGTGATCATGTCTATGAGATGTTGATTGCTCGTGAACCGCTTCAGATAAGCGACGACCGGCTGACTCAGGCGGCTTGCCTTTCGGATATTGACCGGATACTTAAGCAGCCATGGAAGCAGCGTTTTTAGCAATTTCGGGTCTTTCATATTATCGAGAAAAAGCAGATTATCGATGCCGTATAACACGTCCATATAATCCATCACTTTTTGGATCTCCAACGTGATCTTATCGATATCTGGCGCATTCTCCGGAAAGATCTTGGTCAGCATCTTTGCGTAGCTCTTTAGACTCTCCTGTCCGCACAGTCTTGTCCATCGATCTCCAATACCTATGGATACAGGATTTGGCGCAAATTCCAACTCCAGTCCCAAGCTTTTGAGCATAGGGAATAAAATGCCGGAGTTTTCAAAAGCACGAATACCGGCGTCAAAAGCATAACCCTGATGCCAAAAGGTGTTCACCAGACCGCCTGTCTTATGCGATTTCTCCAACAGCAGCGTGCGGTACCCATACCGGCAGAGATACGCCGCGCTTGTTAGCCCTGCAAGTCCGCCGCCTACCACGATTGCATCGTATTCTTTATTCACAGATTCACCCCGCTCAAATAATGAATAACCTCGCGAATTTCTACTGCGTCATTTTTATCGGTCATACAGATACAATCCGCCTCGAACTTTTCCAACAAATCCAAGTCAACCCTGTTCTTCAGCCAACACTTTTTGGCACCGACAAAATTCCCAACAGCTACACGACGCATGATGCCGCGTATATCTACTTCGGTTGAGCAGGTAGGGTGCTCACACAACCTGCACCGCATGGCTTTGCACATCACTGCGTGCGATGCTTTGTCGTACCCGTCATAGAGCCGGTCTGCCGTAAAGGGCTTCTCCACAATGCGGACGAAGTTCTTCATATTTTCCTGATAGACATACGGCTCTTTTCCCAGCTTTTTGAGCAGGGCGTTAGCGGCCGAAAGACCGGAGGTCGTCACTGTGGGCGTTCCTGTTCCCATCACGGTGGACTCGCCGCAGCAAAATAGGTTATCCCATTCCGTGCGCGTATGCAGGCGGCGGAACATATGCTGCCCCAGCATCTGTTTGGGGCCTGCCACTGCACCACCATTTTTCATTGTGTACCATTCAATCGTTCTTGGCGTTGCCACCTCGGCATACCGCACTGCCTTTTCAAAACCGGGGAACCGCTTTTCTATTACGTTAATCAGACGTTCCTGTTCTTTTTGCTTCTTTCTCTGATACTCTCTCTCGTCTGACAAATCCCAGGTTTCAAAGGTGGGGCCGATGGCCACAACAGTGTGCTCACCCTCTTTGCACAGGGTTCTGTCATCGATACTGAGTATATATACCGTCACTTCGCTTTCATCGAGCATATCCGGATTGCCTATCAGCATCTCGATGGGCGCTGTATCTTCAGGAATGATGTTTTTATCTACCACGGCATACAACACGACGCTGGGGTAGGTGGGCACTTGCTTCTTCGCCCACGTCCTGCGTTGTTCGGTCGAATGCTCATGGCCAATCAGCTTGCCATACAGGTTCCAAACCGTTCCAGAGTAAATGATATCCGATGCAGAGAGCACCTGTCCGTCGTCTAGTTTTACGCCCGCGGGCTTGCCGTCCTCAAATTCGATGGAGACAGCCTCCCGTTGCAAAAACATGTCTCCGCCGTGCTCTTCAATAACCTTCTCCAGCTTGCCCGGTAAAAACAGCGTGGAGCCGGCCGGATAGTAGCTGCCGCCCACATGGTTGTCGACGAACATCACGGCCGCCAGTACCGCAGGGGCTTCTTCTACCGTCGCATAGCAATACGTGGACGTCAGCTTGTCAAAAAACTTGAATATCTCCGGATCGGTAAAATACTTTTCCAGCAGGCTTTTTGCACTCTTGTTAAGGAAGCTTAGAAACCGGATATAGGATATCGGATGCTTCAACATGCTTTTTAAAGCTGTTTTACCATCGGTTTCATCGGCTGTGGTGTAGCTGGGTGATTCCACCATCACATGGCGGTACATCGTCAGCATATCGCGGTAGAATCGACGAATGTTATCTTTTTCGGCTGGAAACACTTCGGAGAGCTCATACGCAAATTTCTCAACGTCTGCCCAGAAACGTATCCTCCTGCCTTTAAAGTTCACACAGTATAAAAGGTCATGGCGAATGACGTCAATCGGCTCTTCCAAACAATTGAAAACAAAGCGGTGCGCATTGAAGCCGTTTTCGCCGAAGCCGTACAGCATGGCAGAACCCTGGTCAAACGTTACATCTCCGCGTCGAAATATTCCGCATGAACCGCCCGGATTATATGATCTGTCAACCACGGCAACAGTCAGGCCGCGTTTAGCCAGCAGGCTGGCCGCAGTAAGCCCCGAAAGGCCGCCGCCAATAATAATTGCATCGTATTTCAACCGTATTCCTCCGGACATTCGTTATTGTTGTACTTCTTGTTTGCGTTTTTGCGATAGCGCGTTGTATATCACCGTTGCGACGAAAATAACAAGGCAGATCACTACCGTAATGATCACATCGGTGTATTGGCCGGAAAATCCGTTAGCCGAAGTATGCTTAATCAATATTCCAGTATACGCCCAAACGAGCACAAGCCCATATGCGATATCCCTAAACCGAAGCACAGTGGCAGTACCAATCAAAGCACCCGCCGCCAGCATAATGACCGTCCATGTGGATTCAGGCAAGCCCAAGCCGTTCCAACCAAGGTCCACAAGTAGTGTTGTGGCATTTGCAATTGTCGCAACGGTGATCCAGCCAAAGTAGACGCTGAACGGCAAGCGGTGCAATAACTTTTCTCTTGTGGTCAAGTTTTGCGATTTCAGTGAAGATACGATTACAATCAGACAGATTAGCAAGCAAGCCATAAGCAACACCGATAAGGGGATGATCTTGTAGTGCCATGAAAATATCCATGCAGTGTTGACTAAAGATGAGATTGAGAACACGATGGTTGTTTTTCTAAGTAATATCACGTTGACATCGGCATTCTTGCCTCGGAACAGTCCAAGTTGAAACAGCACATATATTGCCAGCAACGCGTAAATCACACCCCAGATCGAGAATGTCAACCCAGCCGGAGCGAACAAATTGGGATAGGAGTCGGAAACTGCGCCCGTGTTAATCCCGTTGATCGGCAATATGTTCGCCAGCGCATTCACAGCAACCATTGCGACAAAGGTAACCACGACGATGATTTTTAACCCGACATTTTTCTTGCTTTCCATAACAATTCCTCCTCTTTATTTGTAGAAATAATACCCATTGAGAAGATGCTCCTCCTTGTATTTCCTTGCGATCCTATGAAGACAGTTCTTAAGCGATGTTAAGCTTGCATCGTCCGAAAGGTACTTCGTCAACAGCCGGTCAAACCGGCTTTTTTCGGTTTTTGTGGCCTTGTTTTTGAAATACCCCCAAACATGCTGGACGGCATTCACTACATTTCCTCTGTGGATGGGTGTACGGTACGCCTCTTCAACCAAACGGTACATCTCCAAAGCCGGGTAGGTGTTCTTGTCCGTTAAGAGTGTGCGAATACGGCCATACTCGGCAGGAGAGCGCTCCAGAATGCTGTATTTATACCTGGCCCATTCTCGCTCCAGCGCGCCTATCCCTTGATTTGAGACACAGTTGATACACTTCAAAGCGGATATGTTTTTGTCCTTTACCTCCAACATAATATCGATGTCCATTGCAGATAACCGGTGATAAAAATCCAGAAACGTTTCCAGCTCGATAGTCTCCGAATGCGCCCCTGTTCTTTTGGTGGGGTTTTGCTGGGAATAATGAATCTTCTGTAAACCATCACCCCTTTTCCAAGTTGCGCCACAAAGATTTATCCAGTCGAGATCGCTCATCGCGTGATCTGCCGGATTGGCAGCATTATGCAAATTGTCATAAACAACAGGGATATCGACAGCCGAAGACGCTTCGAGTACATTGTCGATGTTGAACATGGTATCGTCATTTTCCAGCACCAGGCGGTTTTTCACAGCAGGCTCAAGATGCCTGTAATGCACCAGAAATCTTTTTATAGCCTGGGCTTTGTTCCCATAAACGCCGCCCAGATGAAGTACCAGTTTGTGTTCAGGGTCAAGTCCAAGCGCGTCCAACACCTTTTCGTGATAGTCGAGGTCCTCTATTGCCCGCTCTACTACCGCGTTATTTATTGAGTTGAGAACGGTATATTGTCCTGGATGCATGGATACACGCATGCCCGCTTTCATAATTTTTTGTCCAATGCGCGAAAACTCTCCAGATAAGTGCTCGTGCCACGGTATGTCTGCCGCGATGCTTGATCCAAATGGGATCAAGTCAGAAGAGATACGGAATAGCTTTATACCATTGAGCACATTGTAGTCGATTACGGTTTCCAGCGCAGACAGGTTGTGCTCAATCAACGACATAAGCCGCTCTTCATTGGCATTCTTGAGTGTGCAGCTTTTCATTTCACTGCCATTAACGGCAACTGCAAGACATGCATAGCCAATGCTCATTGTCCGCCCTTCCGTTCAGTAGAAACTGCACTAATACCTTTCCAGTATGCCTCAAACATTTTCGAGGCAAATCCGTTTTTATTCGGTTTTTTTGGATGCAGCAACATCATATCCAGTACTCCCTGAATCATCGTAAAGTACAAATTTAATGCGCTTTCAGAGACATCAGCACGTATTTCTCCGTTATCGATACCTTTTTGGAAACATCTTTTGATCCGTTGCATGTATTGGTTGTCCTGATCCACGATCAAATCTCGAAAGATGCTTTTATGCTCTTCATTTGAGATCAACGGCATTGTCCTCCAAAACCTCAGCCGCTTGTTTTCTCCGAAATACTCCATTGCGAAATCAAAGAGTCTTTGCATTGCTTCCTTACAACTTAGCTTCTCTGCTAGCAGAATTTCTTGTTCTAAGCATTCATAATACCTCTGGATCTCCTGGCGAATCATTATCTCCATGATCTGATCTTTACCTTCAAAATGTCTGTAGAGCGAAGGGGTTTTGATTCCAACAGCACGAGCTAGTTCGGCTACAGAGAGGTGGTCACCTTTTACAGAAAACAATTCAAACGCAGCTTCAATAATTTCTTGCTTTTTATCCAATCGCAGCACCCTTCCTAACGACCATTAGTTAGGTATATTTTACGCTTATCGTCATGTTTCGTCAATATATTAAGCTCGACAAAC
>JAAYIQ010000091.1 GCA_012523365.1 Clostridiaceae bacterium | reverse complement strand
GCGTGGATCCGGCGTTTCGGCGTCGGGGCGGACGCGGAAACTACGGTCGTGACCGCCGGGGTCCAACATGCTCTGATCTGTGTATTCTCCGCACTTTTTCAGCCCGGTGACCGGGTCGCGGTCGATCAACTGACGTATCCGGGCGTAAAAGCGGCGGCAAAGCGATGCGGGATCCATCTCGAGGGCGTGCCGGTCGACCTTGAGGGCATGCTCCCGAAAGAACTGGAGTCACTGTGTAAACGAACGGACATCAAGGGCGTGTACACAGTCAGTACGATGGAAAATCCGACGAATTCCGCGATGTCCGAACAGCGTATGAACGCGATCGCCGCGATCATCGAGAAGCGCGATCTGCTCCTGATCGAAGATGACATCTATCGATTTATGTCCGCTTCCGGACCCGCGCCGCTCTCTACGCTGATTCCGGAGCGAAGCGTATATTTGGCCGGCGTATCCAAGGCATTCTACGCCGGTTTGCGCGTCGGGTTCCTTTGCGCGCCGAAGAGGCTGTGCGGCCGGATCGCGCAGGCAGTCGTCGACACGATGTGGATGGCTCCTTCACTAAACGCCGAGATCGTGTGTACGTGCATCGAAGAGGGGATTGCGGATGAGATCATCGCGCGCAAGATCGGCGAGATCCGCGAACGGGCGGCGATCGCGGAATCGGTCCTGGACGGGTATGAGTACCGTTATGAGAAGGACAGCATGTTTCTTTGGCTGCGGTTGCCCGATGAGCAAGCCGCCGCGGAATTTGAAAAATCGGCGGCCGGGTTCGGTGTCAACATCGTGTCCTCGGAAAAATTCGCGGTCGGAGGGTCGGTGCCTCCGAATTATATTCGAATTTCACTGAGCGGTGCCGAGAACAGAAAAGAATTGCATAAAGGCCTGACTGTGATCCAGAGACTGTTGGACGGTGAGATCGGCTCGCCGGAGGGGATCCTTTAAGACGAAAGATTGAAAAAGCGCTCGCTCTGCCACAAATACTATACCCGGTGTTATTGCCCGAAGGCAGATGAAAAAGGTATAATTCAAAGGGAGAGATCCCAATCGTTTTTGCATATGACAACGAGGTCATCCGCAGGAAATGTCGGTAAGAGTCAGGCGGGTAGTTTTCGTGGAGCAATTAAATAAAAGAGTCAGCACCGGATTAGCCGGATTAGATCAGGCGATTGACGATCTTCGCCTGGGGGATAACGTAGTCTGGCAAGTCGACTCGGTCTCCGACTATCTCGAGATGGCTCGGCCGTACGTCGAACAGGCGCGGCGGGATCATCGTGATTTGATCTATGTTCGATTCGGAGATCATCCTCCGCTGTTCGAAGATTTCCCCGATATCCGGACGATCCTTGTGGATCCGGAAAAGGGTTTTGAATTTTTCGCGACCGAAATACATCATATCGTTCGGGAAGCGGGAATGCGCGCCTTCTATGTTTTTGATTGCCTGACGGATCTTCTTCGATATTGGCATTCCGATCTGATGATCGGAAATTTCTTCAAGGTAACGTGCCCGTATCTTTTCGAGTTGGATACGCTTGCTTATTTCGCGATTCGCAGGAACGCGCACACATTCAGCACCGTGGCGGGGATACGAGAGACGACACAGCTTCTATTGGATCTGTATCGCGTGAACGGGAATATATATGTTCATCCGCTTAAAGTGTGGGAGCGGTATTCACCCACGATGTTTCTCCCGCACCGGATCCAAGGTGATGAAGCGGTTTGCATTACCGCAAGTTCCGAGGCAGTGGAGCTTTTCGGAAATATAACAAGGCCCGGCGACCGACCGGATCATTGGAATGCCACGTTGCGAATGGCAAGGGAGGCTCTCGACGCATCGGCGGAAGAGCAGGAAGAGTACAGGAAACTCTTGATGCGGATGCTGATCGGATCGAATTCGCGAATTTTCTCGCTGTGTGATCGGTATTTTTCGCTCGGAGATATTCTGGATATTGCGTCCAGAGTCATCGGTACCGGTTTGATCGGCGGGAAGAGTGTAGGCCTGCTTCTGGCGCGGGCGATATTGAAAATCGAGAGCCGCAATCGGCATACTCCGATTCCGGAGCCGCACGACTCTTTTTATCTCGGGGCGGATATTTTCTATACGTATATTGTTACGAACGGCTGGTGGAGACTGCGAATTCGGCAAAAAACCGAGGAGGGCTACTTCCGGTATGCCTCCGAGCTTCGGGAAAAGCTCCTGCGGGGATCTTTCCCGAAGGATATCCGGGAACAGTTCTATCAGCTCCTGGAGCATTTCGGTCAATCACCGATCATTGTTCGTTCCAGTTCTCTGCTCGAGGATAATTTCGGGAACGCGTTTGCGGGAAAATACGAGAGTGTCTTTTGTGCGAACCAGGGAACACCCGAGGAACGTTACGAAGCGTTCGAGCAGGCGGTTCGATCGATCTATGCGAGCACAATGAACGAGGATGCGCTCGAGTACCGGATGAACCGGGGGCTGTTTGACCGGGATGAGCAGATGGCGATCCTCGTACAACGCGTTTCCGGCGATCGGTACGGAGAGTATTTTTTTCCGCATGTTGCCGGGGTCGGAAACTCATCCAATCTGTATGTCTGGGATTCGGATATCGACATGGCCGCGGGGATGCTGAGATTGGTTTTTGGCCTCGGAACGCGGGCGGTCGACCGATCGGGCAGTGACTACGCCAGGATTGTTACACTTGATCGTCCGGAGCGTATATCTCCGATGGAGCACGAAGATGGGAAGATGTACTCTCAGCACAAGGCGGATGTGATCTCTTTTCGGGAGAACGCGCTGACCGGCGTGGATCTGGAAGTGCTTTTCGACGGTGAAATCAAAGCAGATCCGGATTTGTTCGGATCGATCGACCACGATACGATCCGTCGGCTTCGGGAACGGGGGGTTGTTTCTCAAAAAGTGCCGCGGATTTTTGATTTCCGTAAGCTTCTGGAGAAGACCGATTTCCCGCTTGTAATGAGGGAGATGCTTTCGATCTTATCCGAAGTCTATGAGTATCCCGTCGACATCGAGTTCACGGCGAACTTCGGAAACGACGGTTTGTTTGCGGTCAATCTTCTGCAATGCCGACCGCTTCAAACGAGAGGTCTCGGCCGCTCGCTCGAAAATGTCGGGATCGCCCGTGAGAATATTTTGTTCAAATCTCACGGGAACTTCATGGGCGGCAACGTCCGGCTTCCGATCGACTGCGTGATTGACGTGGAAGCGTACGCTTACGCCGGTCTGTCCGAGCGTGACAGGTACGAGATCGCACGCAAGATCGGAGAGTTGAACGCCGGTATGGATGGGAAAAACGTGCTTCTGATCGGACCGGGTCGATGGGGTACGACGACACCTTCGCTCGGGGTGCCGGTCCGTTTCTCGGAGATCAACCGGATGTCCGTGATCTGCGAGGTCTCGTCTCCCGAAGCGGGTTTTGTTCCCGAGCTCTCGTACGGAAGCCATTTTTTCCAGGATCTTGTAGAGACCGGGATTTTCTACGCGGCGATTTTCGACGGTCGGGAAGGAGTGACTTTTCGCCCCGAGATGATCCGGACGCGCGAAAATCTTCTCGACCGCCTGCTCCCGAGCGCCTCGGGGTATAAGGACGTGATCCGTGTAGTGGAAACAAACGGCATGGAACTTTATTCGGATATTCTTTCGCAGACCGTGACTTGCGGATAGGGCGAAGGTCGACGTTCTTACGGATTGAAGAGCATCGCACAGTGACACACGCACCGATGTTCTCGATGATTTCCCGATCCATCAGGCCCTCGAAGTAGCTCTATCTTCTTTCGCCGAGGAAAAATGATCGATTTCTCATCGGGTTACCGTCCTTCCTTGTCCTTTCGGTTCAAAGATTTGGCAAATCCGAGGATCGATACGCCGGCACAAGCGAGCCCGGCAACCGCCATGAACACGTACGCCTGAATCATCTCGGATGTCAAGCTTCCGTCGATCTGTTGACCGTCGACCGATCCGAACAAAGTACGGATCGCGACCGTCATAAAAATCATTCCGAACAACAACAGCAAAACCAGAGTGGCGATCACCGCGAATACGATTCCGAGAATTAGCCAGGGAGTTTTATTCTTCATGGATCCTCCGCTATATAGAATGAGGGTCAGTCCGATCGAAAAGCATGTCCGCTGCATACTTTTCGGAATGCATTCATTGTACATGATGAAACGTTCGGCGGAGCGGTTGTAACCGCGTCAAACCGGATATTCGGAGAAATTGTCATGAAATGATATAAAACTTATTTACAATCCGTAATAACTATGTATTATAGTAAGTACAAGAGAAGTAAACATTGCTTCAATCCGACTACGCAGGAGGTTCCCCGTGAAAAACAAAAATACGATTCTTGCATGTATCCTTTTAGCTTCGATGCTCATTCTCGCGTCATGTGACTTGGATATTCTGAGTTCATCAAAAGATTCAACGACTCCGGCGTTAACGGAAGCGGCGGTGGAAACGACGGAAACGACGCCGGCGCCGACCGAAACAACCGTGACGATCTCGACCGAGAAGATCGTTTTCGATGAGTATGAGCCGTATTTCAATGTATTCAGCTGTTACTACCTGCCTCAGGAGGAAAAAGCATTCATTTTCGATAACAGTATCCGCGACGGCCTTCAGGCACATAACGAGTTCGCAGAGGTGATATTGCCCGCAGGGACGGTGATGGCGGATTTCAATGAACTCCGGCCGGATCTGAATTTGAATTTGTATCCGGGAAAGACACTTTTTATCCTTCCCGATGACCGGTGCGTGTTTTTCGAGCAAAGCGCTTCGAAAACCGGGGAGCCGATTTATAACGGAAAACCGGTTGAAGAATTTTTGGGGGGTATGGAGTACTACTACGATTATTATGAAGGCACCCCGAAGGTTGTCGAGAATTATGAGCTGCTGCCGGATACTCCATTGGATCCTTCCATAGCGCCGCAGAATATCATCATTAACGTCGACTGGAACGGAGACGGAAAAACCGACACGATCATGCGCGAATGCGCGAGCGCGGAGAGGACATGGGAACAGAAGGTCTGGTTTACGGACGGGGCGACCGGGACAAAGACCGACATCACGGACCGTTTTGCGCGTGATCAAAGTGAGGAGTATGGCGGTCTTACCGATTCCGTAATGCTCTTCAAAGATGAAAAAACCGGGCGGTACGCGCTGATCGATTGTTTTGATACCTGCAGTTGCGATTATTCAATCTTTGTATACTCTTACGATAAAAATACGATCGTGACTTATACGGAAACCTACGGGGTTTTTACTACGGAAACCTACGGGGTTTTTACTTATGAAGACGGACGGATGTATGAGGAATACGGAAGCTTCATTTTCGGTAACCTCGGAACAATGCGAACGCCTTTGGTCTTTGACGGGAAAAGCGTGAAGACGGATCCGTCCGTCCGGGAATTCTGGTGGCAGGCTGCTTTGGAGGCAAGGGAGACCGGGGATGAGATTCCGGGCTATTTCAGTTTCACGCTTCAAGAGGTGCCCGTCGAAAAAATGACCGCGAGCGGATATGAAGATGCCGTAATCCCCGCCGGCATCGCGGTTTTCCCGAAATACTTCATCTGGAATGATAAAGAAATCGGAGATTCCGGAACCCTGTATTTTGTATTGGCTGACGGTAGCGAATATCGAATCGCCTTTGAACAGGAACCCCATGATTGGGATTGCACATTCGGCGGGGTCCCGCAAGGAGAATTGTTCCTTTGCTCTTGGGGAGGCTGAGAGAGCGATCCATAATGCTGTCTGACTTATGAGCCCTGCATGCCGCTTTTCGCGAGACCAAACCGCGGGAAGCGGCATTACTTTATCCGGCTATGCGATCAAAAACAAAGATTATTGTACGGACAGAGGATTCATTGTATAGTCATTTAGGAATTCCTATATATCAATGATAAAGGATGCTGTGGGTATGTCGACAAACAACGATTTAAGTAGCGCCATATGGAAATTATTTAAGATGGAAGATATCAATACCGCTATACCCGATTGGCGGTCACTGCTCGACGAGTATCTGGTTAAAAAGAAGGATGACGCCGATCTTTCGGACATGGTCGTCCAGACGTATTGGTTTGCGGATTATCTGGCAAAACGTCGCCGTAAAAAGCTTGGAGTCCAGTATTCGGAAACATATGCCAATATGAAGACACTTGACAAACCTACGATGTCCCGCAAGGCCGGCGGCACTGCATATCGCGATGGGCATTGTACCCGTGCCATGATCTTTACAATGCTGAAGAAACGCATGCGGTATGCTTTCGGGAACCGTTCCCTCACTGTAAAACAAGGTCAGGCATCCATTTTCAATATTCTTTCGACACAGGGAAGCAAGGAAACACAGATCTGTCCGCATTGCGGGTCCGAAAGCCCGACCGTAAAATGTATGAACGGATGTCCGTACTGCGGAACCAAGTTTACCATCAAGCAATATCAAAACAAGATCGCCGGCGAAACTCCTGATACCATGGGCTTCGAACCCTTTGGATTTTTCCTGGGCAGTATAGCCGGCACAGCGGTCCTCTTTTCGATCTATTCTGTCATCGACAATCCGTACGGCCACATCGTGGCGAACCTTCTGTCCGGTTTATTCATTGGCGGCTTTGTGGGTGTCGGGGTGTACTTTGCGCTGGTCCTTTTTCTGTTTGTGTTTGTATACTTTCCGAGGATCGTCAGAGACAATCGACTCTCGGACTTTTGTAAAAGGCTTCGTCGAACAGATCCCAATCTGTCTACCGGCGAATTGACCTCGGAATTTCAAACCCGCGTCCGGACATATTTTCTCGCGGGAAAGGAAGACAATATCCATTTTGTGTCAAGTCTGGAAGCCTCCGGGGATTACACGGACGTCGTAGACGCAATGATCGTTTCGTATAAAAGACTTTTCACCATACCCAACCAACATTTTCTGGCGATCCGCGCACACATGAAGATCCGACTCGTCAGGTTAAAAGAAGGCAGGCTCATTTCCGAAAAACTGCCCTTCACAGTAGATCTGGTTCGAAATATAGAAACAAAGACCCAGGCGCTTCCGGACAACGAGGTCTTCGTTTGCCCCACTTGCGGCGCTCCGATCTCAATCCTTGAGGGCGGGCACTGTCGCTTCTGCGGCAACACCACGGACCTGTCCAGATTCGGATTTACAATGCAATTTCTGATGCCGGGGTGGGTATAATAATTGTAAGACCTTAAGATTCTGCGCAGCGTAACACGAGGGGAGGGATTCGCATGGGAAATCACTATACACCCGTCGATGTAAGCACATGGAAACGGGCGGTTCACTGCTCGATTTTCAGAGACTATGTTGAGCCTTGCTTTAGCGTATCGACCGAACTCGACATTACGAATTTCAGAGAAAAGCTTCGCGCTCGGGGCTTGCCGTTTACCTTCCCGATGATTTTCGCGGTCGCGAAATGCGCCAATGAGATTGAGGAGTTCCGGTATCGATTCGTCGACGGAGAGATAGTGCTTTTCGATCGGATCGACACCTCGTTCAGTTATATGAATACGGAGACGGAACTGTTCAAGGTGGTCACTGTCCCACTGAAAGAGACAATGGAGGAATACGTGGTTGCGGCCGCGACGACGGCGGAAGAGCAAAAGGAATACTTCACCGGTCCGATGGGAAACGATGTGTTCATTTTCTCGCCGATCCCGTGGATCTCTTTTACGCATATCTCGCACACGAATTCGGGTCGTAAGGATCAGGCGACGCCGATGATCGACTGGGGCAAATACTTCAAGCGCGACGGAAGGCTGCTTCTGCCATTTTCGGTTCAGGCGCATCATTCATTTGTCGACGGGCTTCATGTCGGAAAACTTGTCATTGCGGTTCAGGAATACCTGAATGCGTTTTAGCGGGAAAACGCCGGTAGAAACGGCCCCGCCTATTCGACCCGGACAAATCATCGCACGAATTGTCGGGTGCTTCGACCGATAAATCAGTATTGTAGAGTCATGGAAGGGGGAATGCACCTTGGGATGGATTGAGAGCATCGGGGAAGCGATCCGATATATCGAGGATCATATCACCGAGGAGCTGAGTATGGACGAGATCGCGGGGCGGGTGTTCCTGTCTCCGTTTTATTTCCAGAAGGGCTTTTCGATGCTTTGCGGATTTACGGTCGGTGAATACGTCCGGTTAAGAAGGCTGACGCTTGCCGGCAGCGAGCTGGTCATGACGGACAACAAGATCATCGACATCGCAGTTAAGTATGGATATGACTCTCCGGACAGCTTCACCAAAGCCTTCACGCGATTCCACGGGGTCACGCCCACCGCCATGCGAAAGGAAGGCGCGATGATGAAATCCTTCGCTCCTTTGAAGATCGAGTTCATGTTGAAAGGTGGTTTTATCATGGAGTACAAAATTATGCAAAAGGATGCGTTCACCGTCTTGGGTGTATCGAGAATGTTCAAGTATGAAGGTCCGAAGACCGAGATCCCGGCCTTCTGGGCGGAACACTATCAGAGCGGGAAAGGTAAGTACGTTTGCGGAATGTACGGCATTTGCATCGACGAGAGTATGGGAACGGACGAATTCGAGTACGTGATCGCGGATAACTACAATCCCGCCGTCGAGGTGCCGGAGGGCTTCGTCACACGGGTAATCCCGGAGCATACTTGGGCGGTTTTCCCCTGTAGGGGAGCGATGCCCGACGCGATCCAGACCGTCAATCATCAGATTTTCTCGGAGTGGCTCCCGAACTGTAAGGAATACGAGATCGCCGCCGGCTGCAATGTCGAAATGTACGACGATCCGAAACAGTATCCGAAGGGCACACAGGACGACCTGTACTACACCGAGATCTGGATCCCGGTCAAGAAGAAATAACTGTCCCCCGGTCGGAATAACCGTCTTGTACGAGCCAAGTCAAACGGCCTTCGCGATGAAGCGGAGGCCGTTTTGTATCGTTTTTCACGTTGTGTTTACGGATCGATGTTTCAAAGACCGTCAGAACTCTTCCTTTGACCATTGAAAAACGGCGACGATCAATGCCGCGGCGAGCGCGGGCAGTCCGACTCTGGGGAAGAAATTAGCAAATATTTCGCCCTGACCGAGCATTTCCCAGATTATTTTCGCTTGGGTACCGTTCAGCGTGGCATCCAATCCGCGGCTCATTATGCTTTCATATAAATCGCGAAAAGTCTCGGCTACGGTTTGAGAAAACATCAGTAATGAAGAGCAGGAGAGGATGATCAGGACCACTGCCGTGGTAAGGATCACGCCGATTCGCTTCATCCCGCCGGAAAATTTACGATATGACATAAACACAATGTATGAGAACAGGAGGGTTACCAAAAAAACAATGACCCAGTTACCGGTCATATTGACGGTGACAAACATCCACGGAAAAGCGGTAAGCATACCGATCGCAAAACTCATAATCAATCCCAGCACCGGCTTGGTATCGGATGAGGTCAGCAAAATCGGCATACCGTCAGCCGTGGACTTTTTTTCTGCCTGGACCATATCCTGATGGTAATTCGCTTCGCAGTTTTCACATAAAAACGTTCGGATCACGGGATAATCACAAAGTTTAATCGGGGATTCCGTAGTTCCGCACACAAAGCAACCGCCCTTTTCCGGAAGCGTTCCCGCCCACTTCGTAAGCGTCTGAGTCGCTTTATTCAATCGACTCGCCCAATCGTCCGCCGCGCTCATCCTTAGCGACACACAGTGAAAGTCAATATGGATCGAAATCGGCTCCATACCGATCGACTCGCGAAGCATCTCATAGAGCGATTCCTTTGCTTCCGGAGATACGGTCGGGATTCCCATCGTGAGAAAAATAGTGTTGTCACCCGGAAAAAACTCGGTGGTAAACATGCAATCAGAGATCTTGGCGGAGAACAAATTTGTTCCGCACTCTTTGAATTCCGACGAGGCAAGCAGTTCGTTTGTAATTTCAAGCAAGAAGAATCCCCCCCACCTTGATTCATGAAACAATAGCAATATACATCTCTAAAAAAAGATTATGCCCCAAAAACGCAAGGCTTTCAAGGTAAAGTATTAAATAAATTTATGGGAGTCGGTCTGAAGAGGATCAATTCACGTATTCGCAAGTTAATCTTGCGCGTGCTGACTTCAAGGGCGATAATGGAGGCGTTGTATCGTTGAACGGATAAAGCGATATCGTGAGGTTTCGCTTTCCGCCGCATCAGACAGGGAGATCCGATATGCCGATTGACATTATAGAATTGCTGAAGGTTATTTTTCTGGGTATTGTCGAGGGCGTCACGGAGTGGCTTCCGATCAGCAGTACCGGGCATATGCTTCTGGTCGATGAGTTTGTTCGTTTGCAAATGAGCGAGCACTTTAAAGAAATGTTCTTCGTTGTAATTCAATTGGGAGCAATCCTGGCGGTCGTCGCAACGTTTTTCAAAAAAATGTGGCCGTTCCGGATCAAGGATCGGAAACCTTCAATTGACAAGGGAACAATGCTTTTGTGGATCAAGGTGGTCGTCGCATGCATTCCCGGAGCCGTAGTTACGTTGCTTTTCGATGATGTGATCGAAAAGTATCTGCACACCCCCGTCGTGATCGCGGCCGCGCTCATTGTTTACGGCATCGCGTTTATCCTGATCGAATCCCGAAACAAAGGTCGCACCGTCAAGACCGATTCATTAATGGACATTACTTTTTTCACCGCCCTGATGATCGGACTTTTTCAAGTCTTGTCGATCGTTCCGGGAACCTCAAGATCCGGCGCAACGATCGTCGGTGCTTTGTTGATCGGCGTTTCGCGCGTTGCGGCGGCGGAGTTTTCTTTTTTTCTTGCCGTTCCGGTTTTGTTCGGCTGGAGTGCGCTGAAGCTTTTTAAGTTCGGGTTTGAGTACACCGGACCGGAAATCGTGACGCTTCTGGTCGGCATGGTCGTTGCGTTTATTGTCTCGATTGTGGTCATCAGGTTTCTGATGAACTACATCAAGAAACATGATTTCAAGCTGTTCGGATGGTATCGAATCGCGCTGGGTCTTGTTGTTGTTTTGTATTTTGTTTTCTCGGGCCGGGGGATCTGACGCGGCGGGGCGGATTGGTTCATGAGTGTTCTCAGGCGCGCACGATCCTTGCACCGAACGGCATGATCGCCAGTTGGGCAAATTTGATGAACTGGAGTCCGAAAGGAATCCCGATAATGGTTAAACACCAGATCAGGCCGATCACAAAAGCCAAACTGGCAAGTTCCCAACCGAAGAGAATGATCCAGATAAAATTCAAAAGAAAGCTTCCGACTCCTCCGGAGAATTCGATCGTGCGGCCGAACGGCCAAAGGATCAGAGCCGCAAACTTCATACACTGAATCCCCACAGGGACGCCGATGATCGAAATGAAGCAAAGAAGTCCCACAACAGCCCACAGAATTGCGAGGATTGCACCCCCGAAAATAACCCAAAGAATATTCCCCAGTGTTTTCATCTTTCACCTCATCGGAGTACACGATCGCGTCCCGGTTAACCGGGGGCGCATTCATTGCGTAAACTGTCTTTATTCTATCGCAAATGCCGGCTCGGTCAACGGAATCCCGAAAAGATGATGCTTTTCGAGTCATAGGCGTTTCCTAAAGGGATCTTGTTTGACTTTTGTATATTCCGGTGCGATAATTCTCTCAAAATCACGGAAAGGTGGTGAGTGGTATGAATCGCGCGACGTTTGCGGACGCGGAGAAGGTCGTTGAGACTTGTGTGCGGATCTACGGGATCGGATATTCCGTCGCATTGACAAGGGCTAATTGCGCCCTTTTGCCGGTAAAATGCTCTGCTTTGGGCTCGGCATGGGGTCATTTTGCCCTTTTTTCTCCTTTTTACCGCTCATCCGTGCATCGTTCGTGAGACTCGCCTGATGGCATAAAGTACTCATGTGTCGCCCGGGGAAGCGGATCGCAATCCCGGGCTTTGTTATGCCCGTAAATAAGGAGTGACACATATGTACAAATACTTAAAGACTGCCGACCTGGCGGCCCGCGAAAAGACAAACGGCGGGATCTTGTATATGATCCCGGATGTCTTGATTCGAGTAACGACACTGGTCCCGCTCATTTTCCTGTGGAAAGTCGTAATGAGTTCGGGCGTCGATGTCGGAATGAGCATCGATCAGATGCTTACCTATACCTTCGTTCATGCGATACTTGCGGATATGCTGGTGGTCAAGACCGCGGCGACGGGTTGGTTGTCGGACGGAATATTGCAAAAACTTTTCGGCCGGCCGATGTCGGTACTCGGACAGCTGACGGCGGAAACCGTCGGACGATGGATACCGATGCTTCTTCTTTTCTCTCTGCCGACGCTCATTCTCGCGCCGATTCTGGGCGTCAGCCTGATTCCGAGATCCGTGTGGTTTATTCCGAGCCTCATTCTTTGCATCTCGCTCGGGTTTGCGATCGACTGCCTGTTTGCCTGCCTGTCGATTCGACTGCGCAGTATGAACTGGCTGATCGATCGTATACGGGCGGCGACCGTAATGCTGTTTTCGGGCACCTTAATTCCGATCCGGCTTCTGCCGTTCGGGTTGGCGGCGGCGATGCGGTTTCAGCCGTTTGCCGCCCTGGGCGGTTCGCCGCTTCAGATTTTTATCGGAACGGCGGATACCGCGGAGATATTGCTCCTACAGGTCTTTTGGAATGCGGCTCTCTGGCCGCTCGCACTGCTTGCTTTTTCGAAATCGCGCGAAAGGATGGTGAGTTACGGTGGATAAATACAGACGGATCGGCATCAGCCGAGTGCTCGGCTTGCTGGGTATTTCCGCCAAGTTGGACTTGGTCTGGCTCCTGCGCGATACGCGATATGCCATCGCCGGGATTATTGCGGACGTGATCGCGAATCTCTCGATCGTCTCGAGCGTGTTTTTCATCGCTGTGCGCTTCGGCGGCATCGGCTCCATGAATTCGGACGAAGTGCTTTTTATGATGGCATATTCGACGATGACTACCGGCATTTTCATGCTCTTCGGAGCGGGAAACAACATCCACATATCCAGGATCATCGGACGAGGTCAACTGGAGCACTTGTTTATCCAGCCTCTGCCGCTGGGCACTCAGTTAGCGACGAGCGGGTTCATGCCCTTTACGAGCGGCAGTAATTTTGTGATCGGTATCGCGCTTCTCGTGGTCGCCGTCGCGCGTCTCGGTGTAGAGGTCAGCCTTCCGTGGATCCTGTCTCTTCTCTTATATCAGCTGGTGACGATGGTAACGATTGTCGCTCGGGCATACCTGGTGTCGAGTATGGCTTTCTATTCGCCGGTCGGCGCCGAAGAAATTTCGCATTATGCGATCAACGGAACGTGGCTTCTGAGCACGTTCCCGCTCTCGGGGATGCCTGCGGCTATTCAATACTCTCTGGTCACCATTTTGCCCGAAGGCCTGATGGCTTGGTTTCCGGCGCTTTGTCTGCTCGGACGCCCTCCGCTCGGGTTGGGTGAGTACTATCCGATGCTGTACGCGGTGATCCTGTCGATAATCGCGGGAATCATATTCAGGAAAGGAATGAAACACTATGTTACAAAAGGATCAAACCGATATGTGCCCTACGGATTTCGCCGTTAGTCTTCGGGGCGTTACCAAACACTTTCTTCAGTGGCAACGTGACAACACCGGCAAAGGGCTCGTCCGCAATCTGCTGCGACCGGAAAAACGATCGATCATGGCGCTTGATGATGTCTCCTTCTCGATCGAAAAGGGGGAGTTCGTCGCCTACGCCGGTCCGAACGGGGCCGGCAAGAGCACAACGATGAAGCTTCTTTCCGGTATGCTCCTTCCGACGTTGGGAGAAATCTCGGTGTTGGGTGTTTCACCCAAGAAGAACCGCCGCGCGCTGATGAATCACATGGGTGTGCTTTTCGGGAATCGGACGGAGCTGTGGTGGGATCATCCGTTGATCCAGAGCCTGGAATGGAAGAAGGTTGTCTGGGATATCCCGGAGGATGTGTACCGGAAAAATCTTGAGACGGTGACGGAGCTTCTGGAGCTCAAAGAGCTCCTGAAAACTTTCGCTCGCGAGCTTAGCCTCGGTCAGCGGATGCGCGCCGATCTGGCAATGCTGCTTCTTCACTCCCCGGAGTTGATCCTCCTGGATGAGCCGACGCTCGGCCTCGATGTTGTCGCCAAGCGCCAGATGATCGATTTTCTGAAGCGTATCAACCGTGATAACGGTGTAACGATCGTTGTAACGAGCCACGATATGGACGACTTAGAGGAGATGGCACAGCGCGTACTGATGATTTCTAAAGGAAAAATCGCTTATGACGGCGGGTTTAACGGGCTTCGAGATATCACCGGAAACCTGACGCGCGTTACCGTGACGATGGAGGACGAATCAATGCCCGAGCTTTTACATGCGCGGCTTCTCTCTTCTCAAAATCGTGCGCATGAGTTTGAGATCGACCTGGAGGGGACCTCTGTCAAAGAACTCATGCGGCATCTGTCAAACTTGGATGGGATTTCCGATGTGGAAATCAAAAAAGCACCGATTGAGGAGATTATCGCGCGACTCTATCGTGAGTGGAGGTGACCGAGTCCGATTTCGTTTCCGCAACGTTCAGACTCTCGAAAAGGCCGTGCCGTTTGAACGGCGCGGCTTTTCGAGCAGCGGGAATGCTCCGGTGAAAAAATGTTGTTGACGGAATTTGTCATATGTGTTATACATGATATAGAACAAGCGGTTTTTTGTCTTTAAATTCTGACAGCGGAGGGAGGTGCGTTTCTTTGTTGATCGAGGTCGATTTTGCCGGTGATATTCCGATCTACACACAAGTGCGCGATCAAATCGTAATCGGTATCGCCGCGGGCCTTCTCCTGCCGGATGAGCCGTTACCCTCGGTACGTCGTCTGGCCGCCGATATCGGAATCAACGTACATACAGTGAATAAAGCGTATGCACAACTCAGGGATGAGGGATATATACGTATGGACCGGCGCTCGGGCGCCGAGGTCGCTCCTCCGATGGAAAAGAGTCCCTCGTATCTGGCAACACTCGAGACAAAGCTTTATCCGATCGTGGCGGAGGCAATTTGTCATCGGGCGGGAGCCGGAGATATATGTGATGTGGTAAATCGGGTGTTTTTGGCACTCGGTGACAGGGGGGAAGACGGAAATGAATGACATGAATCTGACTTTCTTTATTCTGAATATCCTGGTAGTGATAATGACCGGAACGTTGATTGCCGTTATGCCTTTCATCACCCGCAAATCCCTGCTTTTCGGAGTGCGGATCCCGGAGGCGCAGATCGATCATCCGGAGGTGGTGACACTGAAGCGCCGGTTCAGTTTGATCATCTCGGTTTTCACCGCGGCGGTGGCGGCGGCGGTCACACTGCAATATGTCTTCGCGCCGGATTGGACATTAGCCGCGATGATCTACGCTCCGTTTCTGATTATTCTCCTCCAGTTTATCGCCTATATTCCCAGCTGGCGCTCGGCGCTACAACTCAAAAGTGACAAAGGCTGGATCGTTTCGACAAAAGGCAGTGCGGATACGCGTTTGGCTTTATCCAGACAGACATTTTCAAATCTGCCGTTGAGTTGGTATATCATCAGTATCTTGATCGCGGTGGCCGCGGGTCTGGTCTCGCTCTTTTTGTACCCGAAGCTTCCGGATCCGATGATCACACATTGGAATGCCGCGATGGAACCGGACGGGTGGGCGAAAAAGAGTCTGCTGTCGGTCCTCGGACTTCCGCTAACGATGATCGGTATGACGGTGATCATGATCGTTTCCAATATGGCGGTCTGGCGCATGAAACTTCAGGTCAGTCAGGAACAGCCCGCGTTGTCTTACGCACAGCATCGCGTGTACCGGAGATTACTGAGTCATATGCTCGGCTTTATCAGTATCATCATAAGTGCCATGATGACTTTCTTTGCGGGGATGACGATGGGATTATGGATGCCCGATCCGGATGTGATGTGGGGTGTGATCATGGTACCGACAATCCTGATGATCATCGTGCCGATCGTATTCTCGATCAAGGTCGGACAGGCGGGAAACAAACTCAATCCAGAGATTTTGCCCGAGGATGAGAAATCAGCCGGACTGATGCCCAAAATCGCTTCCGTCCCTCAAGTTGATCGTCAGGATGATCGCTTCTGGAAACTTGGAATGTTCTATTATAACAAGGACGATCCGACGCTTTTTGTCGAAGATCGCTTTGGTACCAACGGGGGGTTAAATTATGCCCGTCCGGCAGCCTGGATTTTTGCGGCAATATTGGCTGTGCTTACGATCGGAACGTTGGTCCTGGTCACTGTTATTTTCGTCGAACAGATTCAAGTTTAAACGAAACACCCGAAAGGAGAAATCAAATGATTTCAAATGTATCGATCATTGGAATGGCTTTTTCCGGAGCAATCGCTGTTCTTTTACCGATTATACTGGCGATCGTTTTCTATCGATTCCATCGGTACCGGATATCTTTCTTATTCGTGGGGGCCGCCGCTTTTTTCTTCAGCCAGATCATCCTTCGCTCCATGCTTCTGAGTCAGTTGGTGAAAACTTCTTTTCACGAGAGCATGGCGGAGAACTTGCTGTATGTTTTTGTCATCGGGGCTTTATCCGCGGGACTGTTTGAGGAAAGCGCGAGATACTTCGGATTTTCGCGTCTGAAACAGAGGGGGCCGACCTGGGCGGACGCAGTCGCGTTCGGGATCGGACACGGCGGGATCGAGTCGATCGTCCTGGTCGGAATTTCTCAGGTCAGCAACATCTTCATGGCTTTTATGATTCGTTCGGGTATGTTCGATTCAACGATCGCCCCGAGTCTGGGAGATCAGGCAGATGCTTTCAAGGCACAATACCTTGAGACTGCGCCTTCCTTATTCTTCGCATCCGGACTGGAGCGGATCGCGGTCATGCCGGTACATATTTTTCTCTCTGTTCTGGTGTGTCTGGCAGTAATCAAGAAAAGACCGATTCTTTTGCTGGTCTCCATCCTTCTTCACGCGCTCGTAAACACCCCTGCCGTTATCTCTCAGCTGTACGAGATAAATGTATGGATCATCGAGGCGATTATTATCTTGATCGGTGTGGCGATGCTGGTCGGAACCATTCGCTTGAAAAGCAGTTTTCCCTCGACTGTACCTGCTCGGGAACCGGGCGGAGATACACGGGACGACCCGGCTTTCGCATCGAAGGAATAGAATATCCGTAACACATATAGGCCAGAAAGGCTATTATCAACGATAATAGCCTTTCTGGCGAATAATATTTGCATATTGATTGATTCGGATATATAATTTTTGTTATGACGGAGCACCCGGAATCGTTCGCGAGCCGGGTCTCACGGAGTTACGTCGGCCGTGATCCGGCTTCGACCCGGACGGTTATGAGTGGGTGAGGAGATGCTTTTCGGCTCTTCGCAATTTTCTTATTTCGCGATCATCGGGGATATTCGCGCTTCCCGGGAGATGGCGGAGCGCGGTCTGATTCAGAAGAAGCTCCGAAGCGTTCTCGACATGGTGAACGAGCGTTTCGGGGAGGATATCGCCGCAGGATTTACCGTTACGCTCGGCGATGAATTTCAAGGTCTTTTGAGCCGGGGTGAAAATATTCCTGAAATGATCGGGATGATTGAACGAGGCATGGATCCGATCCGCCTTCGTTTTGGAATCGGGATCGGAGAAATCACGACCGAGATCGACAGGGAGCGCGCAATCGGAGCCGACGGGCCTGCCTTTTACGCTGCGCGAACCGCGATCCTTTTTTTGAAGAACAACGAGAACAAGAACCGGGTCCCGCTTTCGGACGTTCGAGTGGAATCGGAGAAAGGAAACCGGGAATATCTCGCGCTGATCAATTCCGTTTTCTCGCTGATTACCGCAATCAAGGCGACATGGACCGACCGCCGGCGCGAAATCATCTGGGATATGCTTGAGCATCGGGACAACCAGAACGATGTCGCGGAACGATTTCATATCAAACAACCTTCCGTGCAAAAGACTCTCTCCAAGGGCTACTACTACACATACATGGAAGCGCTCGATACGATCGGCGCTTCGCTTCGCGGCATCATGTCTTCGGAGGATCCGAAATGAATACAGTGCCGAATCAGCCCAAGCCGCTCCGGGGACTCCGTTCCCTATATTTGCGGATAAACCTTAGAATTTCGGATTACGGATCTCTCCCGTCTCCGAAAGAGCCCGGCCGCAAAGAACTCCTTACTGTGTTCCCGCTTTTCCTGGCGATTTCCCTGTTTATTTTATTCTTTAACAGCACACATTCTCCCTTCTATCGGTATTCGTTTTCGCAGGATGCCAATATCTATATGGATATCGCAAGGGCGATGCGACACGGAGCGTTACCGTATCGTGATGTTTTCGATCACAAGGGGATATGGGTCTATTTTATAAACTATTTGGGCGATCTTCTTTTTCCGAATGCGATGACCGGAATTTATATGATATTAAGCGTTTCATGCGCGACCTTTATGTTTTATGCGTACCGGTTTTCGAGATTGTTTTTACCGAACCGGCCGGCTTTGATCGCGACGCTGTTCCTGCCGATCATCTCGCACACCGGAATCCTCTATACAAACGGAGGAGGCTCGATCGAAGAATACCAAATGCCGATCATCATGGCGTGTCTTTACTATCTGACCGTCATTTTTCGATATGCGGAAGGAAACTCGACCGGGAGCCGACGAAGAATATATTGGGGTTTTTTCGCGGTCGGCTTCGGCTGCGGGTTGATCCTTTGGATGAAACCGACTCCGATTCCCGCAATCGCCGTATCCTACATGTTTCTCTTGTTTGTTCTTTTCAGGAGGAAGGGGATTCGGGAGGCGACGGTCGCAATGTTCAGCTTGATCGGCGGAGGAATTCCGGTTTCGATCACGTGCCTTTTATATCTTCTGAATAACGGTCTTATCAGTGAAATGTGGTCGGCGTATATCGTTTTCAACGCATCGTATACCGGTATGGATCATGGGATCCAGCCGGAGTTATTTCTTCCGCTGACCATTTATCTCGGGGTGATTCCCCTCTCTCTGGCCGTGGCCGGGATCATGTTCTTACGAGTCGAGACCAAGGTTTTCTCAAAAATCGGTGCGTTGGCCGCGGCTTTTTTCCCGGTCGGGGTTTTTATCCTCCAATCGATGGCGCGAAGAAGTCTCTTGTATTATTTTCTGGTATTCGTACCCTTTTCCGCAATCACACTGACTGCCGTCGTTTTTTATTTGCTTGCGAAGTCGGAGCGTTCCCCCGTGCTCGGGCGACTCAGAGGGCATGGGAAGGCTCTTGTCGCGACCGCGATTGCCCTCGTTCTTATCGTCGCGACTGCGGGGAGCGCGATTGATCGGTGGGATAAGGGCGCCGTCGTCATGCCGAAAAGTGAAATGGAGCGGTGCGGAGCAATCGCCGCGGAATATTGGAAGGCCGAAGGGGATGGTACGCCTCCGTCGGTCGTATGTTTTTTTTCGAGCGACCTGGGTATCAACCAGCTCCTGTCGACCTATCCGCAGCATCGTTATTTTTACTACCCGGGCGTATCCGACGAGCATGGGAAGGAAATCCGGCTGGAGCAGGAGTCATATATTCGGGCCGCGACGGCAGACTTCATTTTTTCTTACTATGATACGGTCGAGCGGATCAATCCGGAGTATCGATTACTTTTTTTCGGGCCGGAGACGGGGTATATTTATATTTACGCCAGGGAAGCGCGGGAGTGAACAGGAGTGTGATTCGCGGATACCGCGAATCGCCGGAGGGGAGCCGTAAAAAGATGAAGATCAATAACAGGTTTCTGTCCGTTCTTTTTAAAACGCTCATATCGACGGTCGCCGTTTGGGGGATTCTGATCCAGTGCGGTGCTTTTGAAGGGGTCATTCGTTGGTCGGTATTCAACTATTACACACTCCTCAGTAATGTGCTTTGCGCGCTGTATTTTGCCGCCGCGGCCATACGAGAAAAAATCGGACGCGATACCTTACTGCCCTCGCTCAAGGGCGCCGTCGTTCTGGCCATCGCCGTCACGGGACTGGTATATCATTTCATGCTGTCGGGCAGTTTCGAAATGCAGGGAACCATGGCTGTTTCCAACATTCTTCTGCATTATGTCGTTCCGGTCATGGCCGTCACGGACTGGCTTCTTTTTGATACAAAGGGCAGATATTCATGGAAACACCCGCTCTTCTGGGTCCTTCCGCCCGTCGTTTACTTTCTCTGGGCCGCGGTGCGTGTTGCCGGCGGAGCAACGCTCGGTTACGGGGGGAATCGGTATCCGTATCCCTTCCTCGACGCGGATACTCTGGGGTGGGGAAGAGTCATGATCAACGTTTCGGTGTTGCTGTTGTTTTTTATCGTCCTGGGTTACGTTTTTTACGCAATCGACCGTGTTCTCGCGCACTGTGCCCGGAAAACGATCGAAAATGCCGCGAACAAACAGATGTTAAAGAAAGAAACGGAGGATTAAGACATGATCATTCATATCGTAATGTGGACGCTTAAGGAATTTGCCGAGGGTGCCGGAAAATCCGAGAACGCCGAAATTCTCAAGCGGAAGATTGAGGCGCTGAAGGATATGATTCCGGAGATCAATCATCTGGAGGTCGGCTTCAATATGAACGAATCTCCTTCGGCTTTCGAGGTCGTGCTGTATTCGGAATTTATCGACAAAGAGGGATTGGCCGCATATCAGATTCATCCGGAGCACCGAAAGGTTGCGGAGTTTGTCGGCGCGATCACAGAGCGAAGAGGTGTGGCGGATTACGAAAGGTAAGCCGATGTCGGCGACCCGCTGGAATGAGGCACGGATCATTCCGTGAGTTCTATTTGAAAGATGGACGCCGAGATACCGGCTCGGATTGACTAAAAGTGATTAATATGCAAGAATTATCAGCGATAATCGACATGGTTGTGATCCCCGAAATTCATAGCAACGGAGGATTTTCCGGATCAACATCCGGTGACAGGATCTTCCGCGATGAAAGAGCGGTGTGCCGACATGAGTAACCCCGAAGACAATCCGAGAAGAGACTCCGCACGCAAGTATTTAAAGGAGTTTTTAAAGTATGCCGTTGTCGGAGGTTTGGCGTTTCTTGTCGATACCGGTGTTTTGATTTTCTTTAAGGAATTGGTTTTTCACAGCCGTGAGGGTGAGGTCGCTATTGTCTTGTCCACCGCGCTCGGCTTTGTCGCCGGATTGATATTCAATTTTATTGTGTCTCATATCTTTGTCTTCAAGTCGGAAGAGCAACGCAAAAGAGGTCAGAATCTTCGCGGGTTCATCCTTTACGGAGTTGTCGGGGTCGTCGGACTATTGCTGACGGAGGCCGGAATGCTGGCCGGTGTGCGGATTGTCGGAAGCGAAGGCTTCTATTATGTACTCGTCAAATGCATTGTCGCCGGCGTAGTATTGGTATGGAATTATGTCGCGCGTAAGATATTTGTTTATAAAGGAGCATGACATGCAGGAAGAATCGACCGGAAAAAAGACGGCCGTCATTATCGGCGCGGGACCCGCAGGGTTAACCGCCGCGTATACGCTTCTTACTGAGACCGACGTTAAGCCGGTCATATTGGAGGCGGACTCCTATATGGGAGGCATCTCTCGCACTGTTCAGTATAACGGGCACCGGATCGATATCGGCGGGCACCGGTTTTTCTCGAAAAGCACCGAGGTTAATCGTCTCTGGCAGGATCTCCTGCCACTGCAGGGGAAACCGTCGCTCGATGATCGTGAGCTTGACCGGCAGGGCCTGCCTCTGGCCGAAGGCGGACCGGATCCGGAGATTGAGGACACGGTCATGTTGATCCGGACCCGGATCTCAAGAATCCTGTTTTCCGGAAAGTTCTTTGATTACCCGATCAGCATGAAAGTGCGAACATTTTTGAATATGGGCTTCCGGCGCACCATGGCTGCCGGGTTCGGATATATGAAATCCGCGATTTTCAAGAGGCCCGAGAAGTCTCTGGAGGATTTCTATATCAATCGGTTCGGGAAACCTCTGTACGGGATGTTTTTTGAGGATTACACAGAAAAAGTCTGGGGAGTTCATCCCTCGCGTCTATCCGCGGACTGGGGTGCTCAGCGCGTCAAAGGCCTATCGTTGGGCAAGACGCTTCTGAATGCTCTGACCAAGCCTTTTCGAAAGGGTAAGACGACAGAGACGTCGCTGATCGAGCAGTTTCATTATCCCAAGAGAGGTCCGGGACAATACTGGGAAACGATGGCGGATAAGGTGCGCGAATTGGGCGGAATCATTCTGACCGATAGATCCGTCGAAGGGATCCATATGACGGACGGAAAGATCGCATCGCTCGAAGCGACCGATCACCGGACCGGGCTAAAAGAGACGTATACCGCCGATTACTATCTGTCCTCGATGCCGATTAAGGATTTATTCGGTGCTTTGGACGGCGATGTTCCGGAAGCGGTTCGACAGACTGCGCTCACTCTTCCTTATCGCGATTTTATGACCGTCGGCCTTCTCGTAAATAAGCTCAGTCTGGAAAATCGGACCAAATTCGCAACGATTCACGGCGGGGTCCCGGATTGCTGGATATACATCCAGGAGCGTCAGGTGCGCATCGGCAGGCTTCAGGTTTTCAATAACTGGTCGCCGTACATGGTTGCGGATCCGCACCAAACCGTTTGGATCGGATTGGAATATTTCTGCGACGAGGGCGACGATTTCTGGAACATGAGCGACGAGGACTTTATTCGATTTTCGATCGACGAGTTGATCAAGATCAATGTCATTCGGGAGGAGGACGTACTGGATTCTGTGCGGCTTCGGGTGAAGAAGGCTTATCCGGCGTACCATGGATCGTATGCCGATTTTGACGGAGTCCGCGATTATCTGAATCAAATACCGAATCTGCTCTGCATCGGTCGAAACGGACAGCACCGCTATAATAACATGGATCATTCGATGCTGACCGCGATCGAAGCCGTGCGGGTCATACAAGGACAGAAACCGAGGGAAGCCGTCTGGGACGTGAACTCGGAGAAGGAGTATCATGAACAAAAGTCTTGACCGGTTCATCACGAAATTCGGCCTTCGGAAGCCTCAAAATTGGTTATATATACTCTTTTCTATTGCGGCTTTGGGCAGTGTGATCTACTTCATTATCGGGCCTCAAAGAGGATATTTCCATTCGGATTACACCGATTCGATATATTGGGCGAACGCGTCGATCGAAGGTAAGGCTATTCTGAATCCTTACTTTAATTACGCGGCGATCCTGCCCTTCAGTTCCAATCTTTGGTTGATACCGCTGATCCTTATCTTTGGAATGAACTATGCGACGCATACCGCCGGAATGGTCATTTTTGCGATCGTCTTCTTTGCTTCGCTCCTTTTCCTTTCCTCCCGCCTCGGGATGAAGGGCATATGGAGAATGACGTTTATCGTCGCATCCTTTCTTTTGCTTTCGGGGAGTGAGAAGCTCAGGGAAATGATATGGGGGCATGTGATCTATTACAGCATGAGCATTCTTTTTATTGTGATCGGCCTTGGCTTGACGATCGATTATTTATCCGGAAAAAAAGAACGGATTACGATGATTCTGTTGGCTTTTCTGACCATCGGAATCGCGATGGACGGCGTGCAGATCATCGCCTTGACCGTTATTCCGATCGCCGGGGGCATACTTCTGGAGCGCTTTTTTGACAACAGCGCCAAGCTTCGGGACGACAGCACAAAAAGGGCAATAAAAATCACTGTATTTCTGGTGGCGATGACTCTCGTCGGATTAGCCGTTCTGTCGATCATAACGGGATTCGGACGGATCAGAGCGGATTACGCCAATGCCTATTCCACATATGCGGATTCGGAAAGATGGTTTCTGAATGTTCTGGCGATTCCGTCCAATATGCTATCGCTGTACGTGGATAAAATGGCCGGAGGCAAATCGATCATCAGCGTGGAAACGGTGTTTTTGTTCTTCCGCGTGGCCGGTATGTGTATTATTAACATCTTGCCGTTCGGGTTACTGCTCGCTTATCGAAAAATCAACGACCGTGTGTTGCGTATCCTGGTCTTTACCCATGCCGTGAACGCCGGGATCATTTTCTTTCTTGTTACTTTCGGGACCTTGGGGAATGTCAATTGGCGCTTGATCCCAATATTAGGGACGGCCGTAATTACGTCGATTTACGGACTCAAATGGTTTTTTGAGGGAAAAGGGCTCGCCTCCAAGCCGGAAAATGACGGCCCGAAACCGGACAAGGCAGCGCATTACGCAGGTGCGTTTTCGACGACGCGAAAACGCGTGGCCATGCTTGGCTTATCCATACTTCTTCTGAGTTCCTGTCTTACTGCGGGGAAGCTGTACGCAATGCCCTTTGATTACGGAAGAGACAACACAATCCACCAGCTCACGGACTATTTAAAGAGCCGGGATCTGGAGTACGGGTTTGCTACCTTCTGGCAGTCTCAGGCAATCACTCTTTTGTCGGACAACGAGGTTCGGACGCGGTGCGTTCAGGTGGATAATGAAGGCGTTCACATCCGGACATATCAAAGCGATGTCCGATGGTATGAGGATCAAAGCGGAGTCGACCGGTACTTCATTCTGCTGGATAACAATGAATTCAACCTTGTGCAGTACTCGAGCGAATGGGTTGACCTCGAGCCGATTATCGAGGAAGTCGCCGAGCCGACCCCGGGTTTCAAGGCAATCATTCTTCGGGACAATCCGTGGAAATACATTGATCTGGACGAAGAAAAATAGACGCACATTCCCGAGACGGAAAGACGCTGTGATGTGCTCCGGATTTATCAGCAATAAAGATTTGGCATCTTTGGACATGCTGTGCTTCAGGGTAAAGATGACATGTATTGTGCCCGGTAAGCATATTGCAGATTCGGGATCATGAGGTGCAACGATGTACAAGAATTCAAAATGGGCCGAGGAACTTATCTCTCTGCAACGGGAGGATGGGTCATGGGGCAACTTCCACACAGCCAGCAGTTCGAGCAAACCGCCGCTAACAACGGAATCCGCGCTGAGACGCTTGAAAATCTTGGGCTATACCATCGATGACGCTCCGATTCAAAAGGCGGTCGAGTACATGCTTGCCTGCATGAAAGGACAAGATGCGATCCCCGACCGCCGCGAAAAAACCCACAACTGGAACATCTTTACCGAGATGATGCTGGCAACCCGGATCCGCGAATTCACATGTGCGGAAGAGCCTGCGAACCGGGTTGCGCTGAAATGGTCGGGCATCCTGTCGGAGGCCTTTATGTCCGGAAAATACGATCATAACGCTTATAAAATGGCTTACTCGAAAAGGTTCGCCGAAAAGCCGCGCGGAGACCGGTTTATGGATTTTGTATCCTTCTATCAAGTATCCCTGCTGAGTCACACCCTGGAGCCGAAAAAGGAGCGGGCGCTTTTCGACTATATCCTCAATCATCCGGAGGGGATCTACTACGTATACGACGGTCCGATCGGCGTTAAGGGCGTAAAATCCGTGCCACCCATTTTTGCGTCCAAGCAAACAAGTCAGTACCTGGGTGCCATCGAGCTTCTGACGCAGTATCGGAACAGCCTGGACAAGCTTCAGTTCGTCGTTCCGTGGCTTATTAAAAATCGAAACAAGAACGGCAAATGGGATCTGGGCGCGATCGCGAATGACAAAGTGTATTTTCCGCTTTCCGATGACTGGCGAAAAGTTGAAACCCGGGAGGAAGACTGTACGTATCGGGTGCAAAGATTGCTTGATGATTTGACCGGGAAGTGAGCGGAAATGATTGCGACGTATGCAATCAAAGAAGAGAGGGTTTATGGAAACCGGGCGGATACCGGAACCCATGCCGCCCGACCGATTCTGGAAGGAAAACTGCTTAATGTTTCAATTCGGAATGCCGACATTGCTGGAAACAAAGACGATTGAGTCGTGCGCCTCTCTTTGCGGAGAACTGGGCTTATCCTTTATTGAGCTCAACATGAATATGCCGCAGTATCAGACAGAGAAAACAGACGTCGGACGCTTATCCGAAATTGCCGGGGAATACGGTCTGTACTATACCTTTCATCTGGATGAGAACTTCAACCCGGCGGACATGAATGCAAGTGTGGCCGGCGCGTATGTTGAGACTTTACTTCGGACCGTAGATCTCGCAAAGGAGCTTCGGGTGCCGATCATCAATATGCACCTGAACCGGGGGGTTTACTTCACGATGCCGACGGAACGCATCTTTCTTTTCGATGAATATGCGGATGAGTACATTACGCGGCTTACGGCTTTTCGGGACGTCTGTGAGCAGGAGGCAGGAGACGCCGGCATTAAGATCTGCATCGAGAACACCGAGGGCTACGATCGTCCGTTTCTCATAAAATCGCTGGAAGTTCTTCTCGAGAGCGCTGTCTTCGGACTCACTTTTGACATCGGGCACAATGCCGGCGCGAGCGTCGACGACGAAGCGATCATTATGAATTATCCGGGGCGGCTGAAGCATATGCATGTTCACGACGCGATCGGAGCAAAGCACCACTTGGGCCTCGGTGACGGTAATCTCGATATTCCGTATTATCTGCGTATAGCGAAGGCGGCTGACTGCCGCGTTGTCCTCGAGACCAAGACGCCGGAAGCATTAAGACAGTCGGTTCGGTGGCTGCGGGACAGGAAGTATACGGAAAGATTTCGGGAATAAAGGGACAGAGCCATGTCAATAATCAGCGTAAACAACCTGACCTTCTCATATAACGGGAGCTACGGGAATATTTTCGACGGTGTCAGTTTTCAGATCGACAGCGACTGGAAGCTCGGCTTCATCGGGCGCAACGGCCGGGGCAAGACGACGTTTCTTCGCCTGCTTCTGGGTCAATTCGAGTATTCCGGCAGTATCCGGTCGTCCGAAAAGTTCGAGTACTTCCCGTACGAGGTCCCGGATATGAGTCGGCGGACCTATGATGTGATGGCGGACATCTGCCCCGAGTGTATGGAATGGCAGATCAAACGGGAAATCGCCTTGCTCGATGTTTTCGAGGAGGCCTTGGAGCGGCCGTTTGATACCCTTTCCGAGGGTGAGCGGACGAAGGTGCTTCTCGCCGCGCTTTTTTTGGCGTCGCATCGATTCCTTCTTCTGGACGAGCCGACCAATCACCTCGATGTCGACGCGCGAAAAGCCGTTCGCGATTACCTGGCGTCCAAGATGGGTTTCATTCTGGTCTCTCACGACCGCGATCTGCTAGACGCCTGCGTGGACCATATCCTTTCGATCAATAAGGCGGATATCGAGGTCCAGAAGGGCAATTTCACTTCCTGGTGGGATAATAAGAATAATCGCGACGATTTCGAACGCGACGAGAACCGGAAGCTCAGACGGGAGATCCGTCGGCTCGGTGAGTCCGTCAGGCGAACCGCAGGTTGGGCGGATACGGTGGAGAAGAGCAAGCACAAGGTCAACCGGGACGGCGATAAGCCTTTGGACAAGGGTTTTATCGGGCATCAGTCGGCTAAGGCGATGAAACGCGCCAAGAGCATCGCAACCCGGAAGGAAGCGGCCTCGGAGGAGAAGTCCAAGCTATTGCACAACATCGAGCGCTACGACGATATCAAGATATCACCGATTCCGTTTCATAAAGAGCGCATGATCGACGCCTCGCACTTGTCGCTCTTCTATGGCGATCGAAAAGTAGTCGACAACATCTCCTTTTCTGTTCATACCGGGGAGCGGGTCGCAATCACGGGACGGAACGGGAGCGGGAAATCGAGTATCCTGAAACTCATTTGCGGGCAGGAGATCTTGCATGAAGGCGCCATTAAGGTCGAAAGCGGGTTGATCATCTCGCATGTGCCGCAGGATACGTCGCATCTTCGGGGCAGTATCGACGATTTTGTACCGCGCTTCGGGCCGGACGGCGCTCTTTTTCGAGCGATACTCAATAAACTCGATTTCACTCAGGACGAATACGACAAGGATCTCGGGGAGTTGAGTGAGGGACAGAAGAAAAAAGTACTGATCGCCGGGAGCCTGTGTGAGAAGGCGCATCTGTACGTGTGGGACGAGCCCCTGAACTTTATCGACGTCTTTTCGAGGATGCAGATCGAAAAGATGATCCTCACATATCAGCCGACGCTCCTGTTTGTCGAGCACGATGAGGCGTTCCGGAGAAATATCGCGACGAAAACGAT
>JAAYIQ010000090.1 GCA_012523365.1 Clostridiaceae bacterium | reverse complement strand
TCCGGACGCTCCTGACATCGGTATTTGACACGGAAGTCGGAGGCGCGGGAGTTACTTCGAATGGGGAACTTTGGAAGGGGATCCATGTTACAAAGACCGGTCTACTGAATATGACCCATGCGGTGATCCGGTATGCGTCCGCCGCCGGAGTCTGCTCATGGGGTCCGCCGTCGCTGTTCATTGAAGGCGATGCAAACATCTCGTACACGACCGTTGAAGAGTGCGGATGGATGGTTCTTGTTTTCGAGGGGAATCGGATCAGCATTACAGATTCGGAACTCTTGTATACTTCCGAAAACGGTTTTATCGCGCAGGCGATGGGAATGCGGCTGGTTGCCCAAGGAGCCGGCGGACAATTCGAATTTTCGAATAATGAAGTGGAAGTGAGCGGGTTTCTGGCTAATTTCGGCGTCTCTTCGGGCGTAGAAAATTCTTTTATTGTCACTATGACTGGCAATACTTTCTATGCGAGTCAATTGTTTCATGGCTCCTTTTACGGAGGTATTACCTTCACGGGAAATGAGGTTATAGGGGATTCAACCGGGTATTCTGCGCTTCAATTAAGCGGATTATCCGGGAGTGTTCAAATTCATAACAACAGCTTCTATGATTATGAGGCAGCGATCTACATGACAGGCGGTGGTCAATTCACTGAGGTTTCACTTACCTATAACCGTTTTTACGGTGTTGATTTTGAAGCGTTTCGATTCGAAGCGGATACGATTCAATCTCTTATTGTCGAGCAAAACGAGTTTTACGGCGTTTGGCAATCGGGTGCGGGAAACGGAGCATATGCGGCAATCGAAGTGAAATCAAATCTCGGTTCGGATGTGGGTTTGGATATGGACTCGGTCATCATACGGGATAATTTTTTCCGTACGTTTCAATATGCTGTCAAACTCGAAGTTGGATCCTGCGAAACGATTCAAGTGTCGGACAATGATGTTGGTGCAGATTTTTACGCTATATATATCGAGCAGTCCAGTGATTCGAAGGTCGATTCCGTTGAGATCAAGGGCAATACGGTGTACTCGGACTTTGCCGTCTTGGTCTTGGATTTTGCCGGATGTGAAGAAATCAGTATCTCGAATAATCAGTTGACTGCGAGAGATCAGGATTTGATTCGTATAAGCGGGGACGCGGACAGAGTTGCGATTCGGAACAATCGAATGACCCGACTGGATTCATATAATTGCGACTTCCTTACAATGCGACTGTGGAGCAATCCGGACACGATCGTCTCGATCAACTTTAATATCTTCCGTGTAGAATCGCCCTTGACTTGGCCGTTGAGGCTTGTTGAGATTGATGAATCCATTTCATACGTAAACGCACAGTACAATTTCTGGGGCGGTCCGCATGCGCCGAGAACCAACCAATACCAATGGAGCGGGCAGGATGTCGGCGTGAATTATGTAACGCCAAACGTCGACTATTCCAACTGGATCGGCCAGGAGTTCGTCATGGAGTATAACTTCGGCGGGAACGGCGGGAACGCCGCGCTGGGCTTGTATTCGCAGAGCTTTTCGGACCTGGTGGTCGGGACGCCCGGCATCAGCGTCGACTTTTCAAGGACGTATAACTCGCAGGATAAGAGAAGCACGTCGTTCGGGACCGGGTGGAGCTTCGGCTTCGAGGGCTTCTGCGAGGACTATAAATATACTTTCGTTCTGGAGGACGGGACGACGGAAGAGATTATATTTGATTACCTGAAGGGTGTCCGCCTCCCGGACGGCAGTACCCTGTCGTTCACCAAAGTTGGCGATACCTACCGCTCCGATAACTCCTCCAACACCTTCGTCGAGAACGCGGACGGCTCGTTTAC
>JAAYIQ010000089.1 GCA_012523365.1 Clostridiaceae bacterium | reverse complement strand
AAGGGCGTTAATCGCGTCGTTTACGACCTGACACCCAAGCCGACCGGGACCATTGAGTGGGAATAGGAAAAATTCCGGCTTGCCGGAATTTTCTCAGCAGGAACTTGCGGGAGTACAAATCGGAAAAATTCCGGTAAGCCGGAATTTTCTCAGCAGGAACTTGCGGGAACAGAACAATAGGAGAACTCGCGCCGCTTTTTGGGCAAGCGGTCTTGTGAGGCTTGCCAAAAAGGTCATTCATTCTTTGGATAGAGGGTTAGTACCGGTCTTTCTTTTCTTCTCGAGACATGAATGCGGCTTCTTTTTTCGGCGCGTTTACCCCGGATAATTATTAAGATAATGAACCCACTCGTCGTAAATCAAGGACTCGGTTTTGCCGAGGGCGGTCGGATAGTCCTGTGTTCGAATCAGTTCCATGACCGCCGGCCAGCCGTAGGCCTTTTCGAGAAATTCGATATAGGTGTGGGCAAAGAGATAGCCGCCGCTATTGTTGAAGCGAATCGGGTTGATCGTTCGCGTGTCCGACAAAGTCGGGATCGGCATGGAATCAAGACAAGACACATCAAACGGATCGCCGTTTGCCAGGTAAAGCGCCATTCCCTCGGTCAGCCAGAGGCGGATCCGGGGATTAATGATACTGACATAGGCGTGGACCAATTCGTGCGCCGACGCGCCGACGATTGCCTCCGCGTCGTGAAAGGATCCCGGAGCGGCGGGCGAGGTCAGGATGACTTGATCTCCGATATTGTCTCCGATGTACCAGTCCAAACTGAGAAATGTCGCGGCGAGTCCGTATTTTTTTTGTTGCATCGTTTTCTGCTGATCGTAAATATATACGTCGACGGGCTCCTCCGGACGGGTGCCGACTTTTTGACAAATCCGCTCGCCTTCATTTTCAAGATGTTCGAAAACAGTTTCGGCGGCTTCCTTTTCAATCTCGTAATAAACGCAGACATAATCGCCTTGAAGCCGGCTCATTCCGGAGGTCTTCAAGCGGAATGCCGGGAAAAAGTTGATCAACGCGAGAAGAGTAATCGCGGCGAGGATGAGAAGGCTGATGCGAAGCACTCGTCGTTTCCGAGGAGATGACGGACGGGTTTTCATTCTCTTTGTGAATACTCCTTGTTATTGAATCAAAATGAGGATAACAAAAAACGATTTAATCGACAATATCCGGAGGCGGATCACTCGATCGACTTCAGCGCACTGACCATGTCGATCTTCGCGGTACGGCGCGACAGGATCGCGTCAACGAGAAGAGAGACCGCAAAGGTTCCGAGCACGCAGAGGGCGACGGACAGCGGGGAGACATATGTCGGGAAATCGACATTGTCACTTACCGTTTCCGTAATCAGTCGCACGAAAAAGAATCCGCACGGAATACCGAGAAGAGCGCCGGTTGCGGTCAGGATGACCGTCTGTCTGCGCAAGAGTTTCCTGATGCTCGGAAGCGGATAGCATGACGTCGATGACGCTCTGACGTTGCTCGATATCTGAAAGCTGACGGATCCCGGAGCGTGCTTTTTAAGTTCTTTATACGTAACTTCAATTTATGAGTATGTATTTTGTGCATCCAATAAGTATAGACACATTGAATTGACAAAAAAAAAAAACATATTATATTATCCGTAACCACACAAAGGAGGATGACATAATGAAGAAAAAATGCTCAGCTTTTTTTTCGGTATGCCTGATGGTTGCATTTCTGTTTGGACAGTCGGGTTTGATTGGTGCTCGTGCAGCGACACCTTCATCCAAAGGGAAACTTGCAATTGCCGAAATGAAGAAGATGTACAATATTACATGGACGTCCAATACATATCCAGAGGTCGAGATTTACGGATTAAAGTACAAATGTGGAACACGATATAAGGGTATGCCATATACGCAATATTGGAATGCAAGAAACAAGACTTACTCAGAGTTTTTATCCGATCCAGCGATGGTGTATGCTGCTCCGATATATCGGTACTTTCTTAGTCAACCTAAGAATCCTGATGGAACGAAAAGAGAATTGGGAAACGATTGCTCAGCGGCTGTTGCAGCTGCTTGGAGAGCTGCTGGATCCGGTGTATCAAAATCGATTAGTACCGGTTCGATGTATAATGCTGCAATTTCATCTACGGGTTGCATGAAAAAGAGAGGATCATATGGTGGCTCCGATACAAAAACCACAAGGGGATGGTTAACGAGTTCAAATTATATTTCAGTGTTTAGTGCACTCAAGCCAGGAGACGTTTGCTTTTATCACACTAAGAAAAGTGACGGCACACATACGGGTCATGCCATTCTCATTACTGACGTAAATACTACAAGCAAAACTGTTTCATACATTGATCAAATAGGTAAGCAGTGGAGAATAGACAGTGCGGCACATTCAACATGGACAAGTGGAACCAAATCATTTTGGTCATTATATTCAGATGGTTATGTGCCCATAACTACATCAGATATAACCATTTAATGAATATCACAATTATTTACCATAAAATAGGATTGAACAGTTTTCAAGTGTCTTGCGGCAGGCAATGAATTCTACCTCAGGGTACTCTTCAGTATAGTTATTAATGCGAGTCAAGCGTTATAATAATGTTCTATTAGGGAATGATCTAAGATGAAGGAGATACAAATATTTGTTTTTACAGGGTTTATGTATACGTCGAAAATTGCCGAAATTCCACTTATAAGGAGTGAATATGAAGCGAAAAATCTTAGATATATATCGTTTTTTCTCCATAATCATTGTGTTTGTAACCTTACTGTCTTCATGCAGATATCTTGGTGTTAATGAAAGCGGAGCCGCAAAGGTTAAACTGTCAAAAAGCGACTTTTCATTAATATCAAATCCGGAGAACAATTTGTTTTACACATCACGGGAACTCAAGTTTAATTATGAGTTTGAGTGTGAGTATCCGAGTATGCGATTGATAACAGTATGCGGCAAACACCTCGCGGTTCTGGTCAGTGGAATGGACGATGAATATAACCTTTATCAATGGGTTTATTATTTCAACGAAGACGGGCAGGAAGCAGGTCATTACAATCTGGAGAATGCCATTAATCAGAGAGGAATAATCGTATCTCGAATAACCGGGTTCATAAACGGTGAATTTGCGGTTTGTTCGGAGAACGAGGCTTCAGCCGTGGTTTATTTTCTGGATCAACAGGGGAATCAGACTCGAAATCCGCTCATGGTAATTTATGAAAAAGAAAATATCAGCTATATGACCGGGTTGATCGGGTTAAGTAACGGAGATTTGGTACTGACCGGAAGCTGCCCGGAAGGAAGCAAACTCATCGTATATGATTCGGAAATGAAGCAGAGGTTCAATCTGACGCATGAAGAGAATGTGGAGGGAGTACTTGAATCGGGAACTAAGCGATACATAACGTACAGAGGCAAAAGTGAAAAAGAAGAAGAAATCCGTTGGCTTGAAGAGATCGATTGGGAAACCGGAGAATCGGTCCGAACGATTGATTTGACCGGTCTGTGTTCAAGCGGCGATTTGTTCGGTAACAACGGAAGTATCTTTGTGTCAAGTCAAAGCGAAATTTCGATGATAGATATCGAAAAAGAAGAAATCAAGACGCTTCTCAACTGGGGGCAGACTGATGTTGACCGATCTGTTTACAGTAATATTTCTCCGATTATTGTTCTATCGGAGGAAACAATTTTTATATTAGGGATGAATCACGGCGAATTCATGGATAACTCTGTCTTGATGCTCAAACAACAGTCCGGAAATCCGTTTGAAGGAGTGACTACATTGACCTTGGGCGGATTTGATATTTCAGTATGTGACTATTTACAGAAGACGGTGGCTCAATTCAATCAATCCAGTGATTCTGTTCGTATCCAAATCATGGATTACTATGAGGGGATTAATTATGGCCTTGAGTGGGATGAGGTCCTGATTGACCAGCAAAAAGCGCAACAACAGATGTATCTTGATGTGCTGTCGGGGAAAGGTCCGGACATTTTGTACTCTACTGGAGGCATCAATTCTTTTGCTCAATATGAAAGAAATAATCTGTTGATTGATCTCTACCCGATCATTCAGACAGACTCGTCTTTTGACATGGGCAATCTCATTCCCAATGTTGTATCCGCCTGCGAAAGAGACGGCAGACTATGTAAACTTGTCCCCCATTTTTCTCTCACGGGGATATACGGACATCCAAATATCATTCAAGATCGGCAGCGGTGGACAATTGATGAGTTCAATCAGACAGTATCGGAATCGACTTCAGGAGCGCGGATATTTGCTAATTGGACACCGGAAGAGCTTCTTCAAGGCAATCTCGGAGGATGCCTCAACAATTTTGTCGATTATTCATGCAATAACGCAGATTTTGACTCGCCGGAATTTTATCAGGTTCTTGAATGGGCGAAAAACTACGGTCAACCTATTCAAATATCACCGGATGGACGAGTTTATGAAGAAGAATGGGGATTATTTAATCAAAATCAACTAATGTTTGTCGCACAAATCGAAGGGAACAGGACGAATGATCTATATCCTGTGTTCATTCTTGATTACGGTGCAAGCTATATCGGCTACCCTTCCCCGGGTTGTTATAATCCGTATATCGTGCCGGAGGAATTTGTTGCGATTTCGGCTTGGAGCAAGAATCCGGAAAGCAGTTGGGAGTTTATCAAATACCTGCTTTCTTTCGACTACCAATTTGACTATAGTGCAACTGGCTACTTGGTGAAAAATGTTGGCTTGGGCTATCCGATAAGTAAACAAGCACTGGATGAGTGGTGTAGTTTTGAATTAAATCCCGAACTTCAACCAGAGGATCCCGATGCACCGATGGGCGACGAGTCGATTGAGGAAACGGAAGAACCCCTGATAGATGCTGACCAAACCAAGGCAGAAACACAAATTCGCCTCAATATCTGTCTCGACTTAATTTTCTCTGCAGATTCGTTATATTATCCGGACACGGAAATAATGAGCATTATCATGGAAGAAGCGGCGTACTATTTTGCCGACGAGAAATCCGTTGAAGACGTGGCAGAGATCATTCAGGACAGAGTGCAGACACTTCTTAACGAATAAATCGAGAAACAGTTTGTTGCGAAACCACAGGTAATACACGAAACCGGTCGAGAATGCACCGTTCTTGCTTGGATTCAATTATGTTTCACTCGATCGACTTCAGCGCACTGACCATGTCGATCTTCGCGGTACGGCGCGACAGGATCGCGTCGACGAGAAGAGAGACCGCAAAGGTTCCGAGCACGCAGAGGGCGACGGACAGCGGGGAGACATATGTCGGGAAATCGACATTATCACTTACCGTTTCCGTAATCAGTCGCACGAAAAAGAATCCGCACGGAATACCGAGAAGAGCGCCGGTCGCGGTCAGGATGACCGTCTGTCTGCGCAAGAGTTTCTTGATGCTCGGAAGCGGATAGCCGAGTACGCGCAGAGTTGCGAGCTCACGCGTGCGCTCCGCGAAGGAGAGAGAACCGAGATTATAGAGGACCACGAGACCGAGAAGCACCGCCGCCGCGAAAAGCACCCAAATGATCATGTTAAAGCCCTCGAGCATTTGACCGTAACTTTTCTCCATGAACGCCTCATCTTGAACCTCCGAGACGCCGGAGGTATTGACATCAATATCCGCTTCTTCGGACAGAAGGTATACGGTCGGACTCATCGTCAGGCCGAGTTTCTCGAAGGCGCTTTTCGAAAAAACGAAGCCTTGCTCGAACGGCGTCCGGTGGATCGCGCGAACCTCAACCTCATAATCGTCGTCGAAGCCGAGAAGACGGAAGGACAGGGTATCGCCGACGGACAGATCGAGGGCTTCGGCGGTTTTTCGAGAGAGGATCACGCCTTCGTCGGGAAGGAGGATCTCGTTTCCTTTTGTATCTTCGAATCGTACCAGGGATCCCTCCCCGAAAATGCGCGCGCCGAAGATCATACTTTCTTCTCCGCCGGTTACACGGATCGCGCGCTCGTCGACGGCCTGTATATCAGAGGCATCTCCGGAAAAACTCGAATCGGAGAAGCTTTCTTCGACAAATACTTTTTGCGAAAACAGCTGAAGGTCGTCGAAAAAAAACTTCTGAGACTCTTTCATCGAGTCGTAGATCCCGATGCCCCAGATAAGCATCATCGTGCATCCGACGACGCCCGCGACGGCCATCGCGGAACGTATGCGCTGGCGGAGGATGTCGCGGATGTTCCATTTGGAGATAAAGGACAGACGGTGCCAGAAGCGCGTCTTTTCGATCGAGGTGTGCTTTCCGGTGCGCGGCGACTTGGGGCGGAGGGCTTCCGCCGGCATCTCGCGAAGTTCCCGAAAACACGCCAAAAGACTTGCGCCGACGCATACAACGACAGCCGCCGCGACGCTCAAGACCGAGATCACGGAGACCTCGGAGCGCCACACGGGCAGGGAATAGAAGACCCTCTGGAATGAATAAAGGAGAGCCGCAATAAACGGCGGACCGCTCAAAAGACCGAGGATCCCGCCGAGAAGGCCAATCCATAGGCCATAAGATACATAGTGAAGAAGGATTTTCCGGCGCGAAAAGCCGAGCCCCATGAATGTTCCGATCAACGTGCGCTGTGAAAGGACCAGTCGAGTCATCGTCGTCAACATCGAAAGCGCGGCGACAAAGAAGAATAGGATCGGAAAAAGCGTTGCCATTGAGCGATTCTGGGCGATCTCCGCCTCAAACATCGATACGCTCGGGTGGTCTTTTCGCGGCATAAGGTGAAAGACGCCGGGGATCTTTTCGAGACTCGCGTTGAGTTCCGCGATCTGATCGGCACTCGCGGAATCATCGATATCCAGAATGATTTGGTTATAAGGGAGTTCGCCGGGGATCGGTACGGCCGACGCAGGCACACATGCATACCCGAAAAGCGAGGCGTCCGGGATCAATTGCGTATTGTCGCGAACGTCGTGGACAAATTCGGGGTGAAAAATGAAACCGCGGATCGGAAGCCTGAACGAGAGCATCCCGTACGACAAAGAAATCTCGTCTCCGATTCGAAGACTGCAGTCGCTTGCGAAACGCTCATCGAGCCACAGTCCGTCGCCCTGCGGGTCGAACTCGGCTCCCCCGGTCACAAGCGGCCGACTCACCCGATTCTCGTCGGAGATCAAAAGTCGCAAAGTCGGTTCGTTTGGAAGGTCCGCGATGGTGTCGAGCTCCAGCCGAAGCTGAGCGCTTTCCACGCCGGGCAGTGCCCGGACTTCGGCTCTTGTGTCGGTATTAAAATCCGTTCCATACAGGAAGGAGTCCGCCAGAGCGGTTTTCGAGTAATATGAATCGACCTGAACGCGCATACCTTCCCACTCCGCGCGCATGCCGCTGTAAATGAACACGCCGAGAAAAGCGAGGAAAAAGATACTGATGAATTGCGCCTTGGACGCAACGATATCGCGAAGCATTTTCTTTCCGAACATTACCAGCGAACCTCCGTAGAATCAATGGGAGCGGGATTTATTTCATCGCCGATCAGGCGGCCGTCCCGAAGTTTGATCACCCGATTTGCGATTTGCGTCAGTTGGGCGTTGTGCGTGACGACGACGACAGTTCGCCTTTCCTCGAAGCAAAGCTTCTGCAGGAGTCGGAGGACCTGGGTGCCGGTTTCGGAATCCAGAGCCCCGGTCGGCTCGTCGCACAGGAGAAGCTCGGGATTTTTGCAAAGCGCCCGCGCGATCGCGACGCGCTGTTGCTCGCCGCCGGAAAGCTGAGAGGGAAAATTATTGATCCGATGATCGAGGCCGACCGACGCCAGAGTCTTTTCCGGGTCCAGCGCACTCCGGTTGATCTCACGGGTCAAAGAGACGTTCTCGAACGCCGTCAGATTGGGGATCAGGTTATAAAACTGAAAGACAAAACCGATCTTCTCGGCGCGGTAACGGGTGAGGCGCGCGTCATCAAAAGCGGTGATCTCGTCCGGCCCGAACCGGACCGTGCCGGAAGAAGCGCGGTCCATTCCGCCCAAGATGTTGAGGAGCGTGCTTTTTCCCGCACCGCTTGGACCCAGGACGACGGTAAACTCGCCGGGGGCGATCGAAAAGTCGATATTTTCGAGCGCGGTCACCTGAGAGGAACCCGAGCCGTACGAGCGGCAGACCTTTTCAAATCGAATGAGCGAAGTCATGAGAGCACCTCCTCGGGGACGGTGATCTTCAGATCGTTCAGAACGTCCGCCGGAATACCCGTGATACCGGAAAAAATCGGCAGGATCAATTCCGGATCCAAGGCCTTCGTGTTGTGGTGGGTGTAGGTGAGTCCGTGAATCAAGCCGTGAATGCCAAACACGATAAAAGAAGCCAGAAGTTCGGGGGCGGCGATATGCGTATGACTTTGATCGGCAACCAGTTGGAGCAAAAGGGTGACCGGCTCGATCAGATTTTGGGACATATAATACGAAAATCGCATGTCGATATCGCTTGACTCACGGGCCGACATGCCGTTCGTCAACGGGCCCTCCGAGTGCTGAACCATGTTTTTTAGGGCGATCAAGACCCGGGTCAGGCGATCCGAGACGCTTCGGGGTTCGGCCGATAACAATTCGGAAATGATCTCCTCGGCCAGACGGTCGGTATAGAATTCCATTGCCGCCTCGAAAATATCATCTTTGGACTTGAAGTAATAGTAGAAAAGGCCCTGAGCGACGCCGACGCGGGAAACGATCATGGAGACCGAAGTCCCCTCATAACCGTTTTCCAGAAAAAGCGCGAGCGCCGCCTCAATGATTTCGGCCTTTCGTTCCTGGGGGGATTTGCTGATTCGCATCATGGGCGGATTCTCCTTTACGTGATTCAATATTTGTTAAGCGGACTTTCGGCCGGTGACTGACTGAGAGTCAGTCGGCTGAAAACATTATACTGACTGAATGTCAGTCAGTCAATAGGAAATGAGGAAGGGCGCTTCACTTTTTTTCTCGAAAAGTGAACAGGAAACCGGGCCGGTATCATTCGGTTGCCGCTTTCCTGCGGCCAACCGTGTCACGATCCGGAATTCCTCAAGATCGGTCTGTCAAGCGCCCGCCGTTTTCCTGCGGCCAACCGGTTCACGATCCGGAATTCTTCAAATATTCGAAGTGCGTTCGCGAAGCGGAGTGCCCGGCCGATTGATTTGTTGCATGCCTGTTCTTGGCAGCACATTCTATTGCATGCAAAATGGCGCGATTGACGAATTTCAATCAGTAGTAATCGGCACGAAAAGGACGAAATTTCGAAACACTTCTCTCGTCGGGGTTTGGTACGTGTGTGAAGCCGTCTCAAGCAATCAAATGAGATGAAACTACAGACGAAACCACTCGAAAAGCCTTGTTTCGTCCGTACACGAAGCCGTCTCGAGTTCTCAAACGAGACGAAACTACGGACGAAACCACGCCAAAATCCTCGTTTCGTCGGTACACGAAGCCGTCTCGAGTTCAAGCGGCGCGCGGTCTCGTTTTTGATCAATGATTACCGACTAAACGAAGCATTTCGGCGATTTAGTCGGTATTCGAGGGGCGCGCGGTCTCGTT
>JAAYIQ010000088.1 GCA_012523365.1 Clostridiaceae bacterium | reverse complement strand
TGGGGGCAGACCAGAGTCTGATACGCCTCTCTGACTTGCGTTACATAATCGCGCAAATTCAAGACCCCGTTATAGAGTCGGTTGGCTCTTCCGGAAAGGATCCGGAAATTGCGTTCTTCCTTTAGGTCGATCAATGTGTTCTCGTTCTGCTCGATCCCTTCGTAAACCTCTAAGAGTTGCTGATAATAGAGTTTTAAAGAAAGGAGCTTCTTTCTGAAGGTCATGAGATCGACCAAGTCGATCTTCCTAAAAAGCATCAATTCATCTTCCAGATCCGCTATTTCCTCCTCCAGGTTCCGAAGATCCAGCGAATCGTCAAAGGTCAGCTTATCGAAATACAGGTGGATGATTTTGCTCAAGCTTAGGTTTTTAAGGGGCTCAGTCCGAATGGAATCGATAATGTTCGTTATGACCGGATCGTCATTGCTGATGAATATAAGCAGATCCCGGGAGAAATAGACGCACACTCGCTGAGGTTCCCTTTTCAGATTCACGATGTCCGGGATATTGAGAACGATGAAGTCGTATCCGTCATGACTTTCGAATTTGGATAACTCGCTCGAAAAGATTTCCGCGGCAGTCTTTTCGTTGATCCCCATCTTGCGACTGACCTTTTCGAATTCAGAAAAGTCGAACACACACAGGTGAGGCTTGCCCTTTTCATTGAGCGCCTTTTTTATGGAATCCTCGCTCAAGGTATCATTTTCCATAAGAAAGATCAGATTCGACCCTCCGCTACTCATCAAGTCTCAGCACACTCATGAAGGCCTCCTGCGGAACTTCAACGCTTCCGACCTGCCTCATGCGCTTCTTTCCTTCTTTTTGCTTCTCCAGAAGTTTCTTCTTACGCGTAATATCGCCGCCGTAGCACTTGGCCAGCACGTCCTTTCGGTATGCGCGGATCGTCTCTCTGGCGATGACCTTCCCGCCGATACAGGCTTGTACGGGGACTTCGAACTGCTGTCTCGGGATGTTGTCCTTGAGTTTCTCGGCCATCCTGCGCGCGCGGGCGTATGCCTTCTCTCGATGAACGATAAAAGAAAGAGCGTCAACGATCTCGCTGTTCAGCATAATGTCGAGTTTCACAAGGTCGGATTTTTGATACCCGTCCACCTCGTAATCCAGAGAACCATAACCGCGCGTTCTGGATTTGAGCGCGTCGAAAAAGTCATATATGATCTCATTTAACGGCATCCGATAATGGAGAATGACGCGCTTGTCATCCAAGTATTCCATGTTGATGTATTCACCGCGCCGATCTTGGCAAAGGTCCATGATATTGCCGACATACTCCTTCGGGATCATAATCGAAGCCTTGACGATCGGCTCCTCGATGTAATCGATATCCGCCGCATCAGGCATATTGGTCGGGTTATCCATGCGAAGCTCTTCGCCGCTGGTTTTGAATACTTTATAAACAACAGATGGTGCGGTCGAGATCAAGTCCAGATTGAACTCGCGTTCCACACGTTCCTGAACTACCTCGTAATGCAACAGACCCAGAAAGCCGCAGCGGAAACCGAAGCCGAGCGCCGCGGAAGTCTCAGGCTCAAAGGAAAGTGCCGCATCATTGAGTTGAAGTTTCTCCAGCGCGTCACGGAGATCCGGATATTTCGCGCCGTCGATGGGATAAAGACCGCAGAACACCATCTGCTGGATCTTCTTATAACCGGGCAAAGGCTCCGATGCAGGGCGCTCTGCATGTGTCACCGTATCGCCGGGTGCCGTATCGCGGACGTTCTTAATGGAAGCGCAAATATATCCGACCTCTCCGGTGAGTATTTTATCTGTCGGAACGAGTACGCCCGGATGAAAATACCCGAGCTCGACAATCGTGAATTCCTTCTTGGTGTGCATCATTCGGATTCGATCGCCGAGTTTGACTTGTCCCTGTACGATCCGGACATGGACAATGACTCCTTTATACGCATCGTATTTTGAATCGAAAATCAACGCCTGCAAAGGCGCGTCCTCATCGCCCTTCGGAGGCGGCAAGTATTTTATGACCGCCTCAAGTACCTGGTCGATTCCGAAGTCGTTCTTGGCGGAAATAAGGGGTGCGTGCGCCGACGGGAGTCCGATAACGTCCTCGATCTCCTGACGCACCTCTTCCGGTTGCGCGGACGGCAGATCGATCTTGTTGATAACCGGAAGGATCTCAAGGTTCGCGTCGAGCGCAAGAAAAACATTGGCGAGTGTCTGCGCCTCGATCCCCTGCGCCGCATCCACGACTAATACTGCTCCGTCGCATGCGAGGAGGCTTCTTAATACTTCGTAATTGAAGTCGACGTGTCCGGGTGTGTCGATCAGGTTCAATTGGTATTCTACGCCGTCTTTGGCCCTGTAAAACATTCTCGTCGCTTGAGCCTTGATCGTGATACCGCGCTCCCGCTCGATATCCATGTTATCCAGGACCTGGCTTTGCATCTGGCGTGAAGTAAGAACGCCGGTATGCTCGATCAAACGATCGGCCAACGTCGATTTGCCGTGGTCGATATGCGCAATGATGCTGAAGTTCCTGATTTTCGATAGTCTATCCATTAATTATTCCGTATCGCCTTCTCTAAAATAATTCTATCGCATCAAACGGGTATATTCGAGCGATAACGTGTGCTTTGATTCGATCAATGTTTATTGGACCCAATTCTCTGCTGTCCATGCTGGCTCCCCGGTTATCCCCCAAGCAAAAATACTCGCCCGGACCTAATGTGATTTCGTCGTAGCCGTTCTCGACACCGTCCAATGAAACATACGTCATCACACCATCGGTCAAATAAGGCTCAATCAGCTGATTTCCGTTAATATAGACCGTTCCGTCAATGATTTTTACGGTTTCTCCGGGCAGGCCGATAATGCGTTTGATCAGATTTTCTTTGTGATAATATCCTTCCATGCCCTCGGCGTCAATCGTAACAATATCTCCGCGATCAAACTGATTGAGATAAACGCTGATCATTTCAACAAAAACCGCATCTTGATTGTAAAGAGTCGGTTCCATGGAACTGCCGAATACATCATTCCGTTGGACCACGAAAACCACCAACAGTATACCGACCATCAGTCCGAGGCTGATAAATCTCAAGGTATCGAGAAAAGAGTACATGAAACCTCTGGATTCATCTTCCTTCAGCTCATTGTCTCCATTTGATTTGACTCTTTTGACATGAATCCCTTCTCCGGACGGATCGGGAGCGGGTCCCGGCCTGCGAACGAGAAAAACCTCGCCATCCAGCTTGCTCGGTCCGTCGGGAATGATAATATCCTGTCGGTCCGAATGAATGTCCACGACTCTCCCGCCAATCGATTCATCATCAAGAACATCCGATTCCAAAGAACGGGATCCCTCAATAACGATCGAATGCAACTCATCCTCTTCCTCAACAGGCAAGCGAGGATCCGGTAGGTACCCCTTCTCTTCAAGCACGGATTCCCCCAACAACTCTCTATCTTCGGGAGCAATCGGCATATCTGACGTCTCATCCTTCTCAAAAAGCAGAGTCGCGTCATCCGTTAACTCGGTCTGCGCTTCTTCGGAAATATCAGAAGCAGTATCTTTAAATATCTCGATGGGTTTTCCGTCGCTGTCCGCGATACGATCCAGCCTCGTTTCCTTCGTCTTCTCAGTTTCCGAAAAGCGCTCGAACGATTCGTCTGAAACAGACCCGTCAATATCCTTGGACCGATCCTCAGAGTGTTTGCGAAGCATCTCCAAACTCCTTTCGAATAGATATTCCCAACTCTTCAAGCTGTTTTTCGGATACCGGAGCGGGCGCTTCCGTCATCAGATCCGACGAATTCTGAACTTTCGGAAATGCAATTACGTCACGAATGCTCGCACATCCGCCAAAGATCATCACCATTCGGTCCAGCCCGAAAGCCAGCCCGCCGTGCGGCGGAACACCGAATCGAAACGCCTCCAGAAGGAAACCGAATTGCTCCGTTGCCTGTTCCTCGGAAAACCCCAACAAAGAAAACATTTTCTTCTGCAGATCCTGATCGTGAATACGAATACTGCCGCCTCCGAGCTCGGTTCCGTTCAACACGATATCATAAGCATTGGAGCGTACCGCCGCCGGATCCGTGTCCAAAAGATCGATATCCTCGATCATCGGACTTGTAAAAGGATGGTGCTTAGCCGAAAAACGTCCCTCTTCCTCGTCATATTCCAAAAGAGGAAACTCGGTTACCCAAAGCGGCGCCATTTGCTTCTGATCGATCAGATTCATCTTGGCGGCGGCATCCAGACGTACCGCTCCGAGTGCGTCGAAAACGGTACGATCCGAATCGGAGATGATCAGGATCAGATCCGTCTCGCTTGCTTCCGTCCGCACGGAAATCGATCCGATGGCCTCAGGCGACAGAAATTTGAGGAATGATCCTCGCGGCGGATCCGAAGGAATCAGCCAGGCAATACCGCCGGCGCGATAAGTTTTGGCAACTTCACCGAACGCGTCGATTTCCTTTCTCGAGAGTGCGGCTCCTCCCGGAACACAAATGGCGCGCACGCTTCCGCCCTTCTCACGGGCTTGTTGAAACGGCGGAAAATCGATTTTCTCCGCAATATCCGATATATCCTTCAGCTCCATTTTGAAACGAATGTCCGGCTTGTCGGAGCCAAATCGGTTCATTGCCTCCGCGTAGGTCAAACGCGGTATCGGACCTTGAATTTCGATCCCCATCACATCCCGAAAAACTTCGAGCAGGAATCCCTCGGTTACGCTCATCACATCGTCGCCTTGGACAAAAGACATTTCGAGGTCGATCTGAGTAAATTCGGGCTGACGATCCGCACGCAGATCCTCATCGCGAAAACATTTTGTGATTTGCATATAGCGATCATATCCGGCCAGCATCAGAAGCTGTTTGAAAAGCTGAGGCGACTGCGGAAGCGCGAAAAATGATCCGTTCTTAACACGGCTGGGTACCAGATAGTCCCGAGCACCTTCAGGCGTGCTTTTCCCAAGCATCGGCGTCTCGATTTCAAGAAAACCGCAACGGTCGAAGTAGTCCCGGGCGCATTTGGCGACCCGGTGCCGGAGAATGAGGTTTTTCTGCATATCCGGTCTTCTCAGATCGAGATAACGATATTTCAAACGTAACGCTTCGTTTGCGGAAACGTTCTCCTCAATATAAAAGGGGGGCGTAACGGACTCTGACAATATTCGTATATCCGTCACAATGACCTCAAGTTCTCCGGTCTTCATCAGCGGATTCGGCGCGCTCCTCAATGCGACGGTTCCGACACACGCTAAAACATATTCACTTCTCACCCGGGATACTTTATCGGTTATCTCGGGACTGCTCTCGGGCGTAACCAAAAGTTGAATCTCTCCGGATCGGTCCCGGAGCGTAATGAAGCACAGTTCTCCCAGATCTCTGACCCGGTGACACCATCCCATCAGCGTGACCTCACTGCCCACGTCACCTCGGGAAACTTCTCCGCACATCCTGCTTCTCTTCATACCCAGAATCGATTCAGCCATAATATTCTCCCGTCAATTATTCAGAATATGTCTCTTGATTTCCGCCATATTAGTCTCGAAAGAAAACGTCATCTCCGACCCGTCACTCATTCTCTTAAGTGCCATCTTTGCCGATACCGCCTCGTCCGGGCCGATCACCGCGACAAAAGGAATTCCGGCCTTATTGGCATACTTCATTTGCGATCGGAAACTTCTTCCGGTCAGGTCCGTCTCACAACCGATCCCCAATCTGCGCAGTGAGAAGGCAATCCTTTGACACAAGGCAGCGGTTTCTTCCGTCAAATTTGCGATGTATATTTTTACGGTTGCCGGCTCGGAGAATGCAACATTCTGAGAACTTGCCTCCATTAGGAATCGTTCGACTCCCATCGCAAAACCAACTCCCGGAACCGAAGTTCCGCCCATCATTTCTACGAGTTTATCATATCTTCCGCCGCCGCAAATCGTCCCTTGCGTTCCGACATGATCCGACACGAACTCAAAGACCGTTCGCGTATAATAGTCCAAACCGCGAACGATACCCGGATCAACGGTATATGCGATGGAAAGGGCATCCAAAGTACTCTTCAATCCGTCGAAATGTGTTTTGCAGTTCTCGCACAAAAAAGCCAACTGCCTCGGCGCCCGGGAAGTAAAGACTCCGCAGCGCTCCTCCTTACAGTCCAGGATCCGCATCGGATTCTGTTTGAACCGTTCATTACAATCCGGACACATCCCGGATATCTTGTCCGCAAAAAACTCATTCAATGCCTCATAGTAGGCTGCCCGGCATTCGGGACATCCGATGCTGTTGATGCAAAGACGAGTCTCCCTGATGCCCATCCGATCGAAAAACATAACCAACAGGCTGATAATCTCCGCATCAATATTCGGTCCCGCCGATCCGAAGGCTTCGACACCGAATTGGTGAAACTCCCGATAGCGACCCTTCTGCATCTTCTCATAACGAAAAGCGTTGATCATATAGAAAAGGCGAACCGGCGCGGGAAGTGACGACATTCCGTTCTCGATATAACTTCTGACGACTCCGGCGGTTCCTTCCGGGCGAAGTGTCATGCTTCTGCCGCCTTTATCCTGAAAAGTGTACATCTCTTTACGAACGACATCCGTCGAACCGCCTACACCTTTTTGAAAAACTTCCGTGTGCTCAAAAGTCGGTATGCGAATTTCACGGAATCCGTACTCGGAGCATACTTCGGAGAAAACGCGCTCCGCTTTCTGCCACGCGGATATCTCGTCCGGAAGAATGTCCTTGGTTCCCTTCGGAGCGGAATAAGTCATAATGGATCTCCTCAAAAAATAATCGGGCGAATCAAGCGATCCGCAATAAGTTATTATACATCACGAGAGCTCCAGACGATAGAGCAACATCGCCAGAACGGACGGCCCCGCGGTCTCCGTTCGAAGGATTCTTTTTCCCAGAGTGACCGCTATGGCGCCGTGTTGAACGGCATACTCGACTTCACTCTTTTCAAAGCCGCCTTCCGGTCCGATCAAGACCGAGATGCGCCCCGTTCCGGTACTTTTCGAGAAAGGTTCCAGTACGTCGGCGATCGAAAATCCGTTCGCTTCTTCCCATGGGATCAATACGAGATCGGAGGAGCGGCATATTTCATCGACCGTTTCCCGGAAGGACATCGGCAATCGGACTTGCGGAACGAGCCCGCGTCCGCTTTGCCGGGCGGCTTCTAAAGAAACCTTCTGCCATCTCGCGACTTTCTCCGGTGCGTCTCTCGGGTCAATTCTCGAAACCGAACGAGAACAGGTTACCGGTAGAATTTCAAATACGCCGAGTTCGACAGCTTTCTGAATGACGGAAGACATTTTATCTCCCTTCGGCAAACCCTGACAAAGGATCGCGCGGTATGGGGGTTCTGATTCGTTAGGGCTTCCGCTCTTGAGTATGATCTTTATGCGTTTAGAAGAAGGATCCGAGATAACGCCCTCATATTCGGTGCGGTTAGCGTCGCAAAGTGTGATACCGTCTCCCGCTCTCATCCTCAGCACATCACGCAAATAACGACTTTCTGCCTCATCGAGTGTATACGATCCCTCACCCGGCTTGATGGGATCGGTCGAAAACAATCGGGTCATATTTCCTCCTGGAATTTTTACTCAATTATAACAAATATCGTCCGAACATATGAATTCTCGTTGAATCTCTCCCCGAAATATTATATAATCAATATGTATTCCTAAATGAAGAAACATTCAAACGATACACAGGAGGAAGTACCATGAAATACGAGATTAAAGGAACGCCCCTACCCGTAGTTATTTGCGAGCTTGATCCGGAGGAAACGCTGATCACCGAGAAGGGATCTATGAGCTGGATGTCACCGAACATGGAAATGCAGACCGTCGGAGGTGGAGTCGGCAAGGCTTTGGGGCGTATGTTCTCGGGTGAAGCTCTTTTCCAGAATAAATTTACGGCAAGAGGTTCTAAGGGCCTGATCGCCTTTGCGTCGAGTTTTCCGGGCCAGATCATGGCTCTTGAAATTCAGCCCGGCAGGAATATGATCGTGCAGAAATCCGCATTCTTGGCCGCGCAGACCGGAGTTGAACTCTCCGTTCACTTTCAGAAGAAATTCGGTGCGGGTCTTTTCGGCGGCGAGGGATTTATCATGCAGAAGTTATCCGGACAGGGCGTCGCCTTTGTTGAGATCGACGGACATGTCGTCGAATACAATTTGCAGGCGGGACAATCGATGATGATCGATACCGGATACCTCGCGATCATGGACGAAAGCGTAACTATGGATATCGTGACCGTCAAGGGCCTTAAGAATAAGCTTCTCGGGGGCGAGGGCTTCTTCAATACCAAGGTGACCGGCCCCGGACGCGTCTGGCTACAGACCATGCCCATCAGCGCCGTAGCTATGAACATCATTCCATTTATTCCGGCTAAATAATTTTATCCCGCAAAACGAAAATGCCGTCCGATCAATATCGGGCGGCATTTTTTGTTTCTGTTCGGTGCTCGAATACTACTCCTGGATCCCCGGGATCTTCGGCAAGGTCGCAAATCCCTCCGCAAGGTCAGCATCCGTAGGCTCATAATCCTTCATCTTGCCTTCACGATATGCCATATAGGCACCCATGTCAAAGTTTCCGGTTCCGCTCAAGTTAAAGAGGATGACCTTGGATTCACCGGTCTCCTTGCACTTGATCGCTTCCTGCATCGCCGCGAGGATCGCATGAGCGGACTCGGGAGCCGGCAGGATTGTCTCATACTTCGCGAACTCTACCGCAGCCTTGAATACCTCTGTCTGCTTGACCGATCTGGCCTCGTCCAAGAGTCCGTCATGGTAGAGCTTTGAAAGGATCGGGGACATGCCGTGATAACGAAGTCCGCCCGCATGGTCCGGAGAAGGAATATAACCCGCTCCGAGCGTGTACATCTTCGCCAAAGGCGTGATGTGGCCGGTATCGCAGAAATCATAAGCATATTTACCGCGTGTCATCGTCGGGCAGGAAGCCGGCTCCACAGCAATGAAGTGCGGATTAGTCTTCCCTTCGAGCTTGTCGCGCATGAAAGAAGCCATCAGGCCACCCATGTTCGAACCGCCGCCGGCACAGCCGATGACGATGTCCGGGTACTCATCGATCATCTCCATCTGGATCTTACTCTCTTCACCGATGATGGACTGATGAAGAAGGACCTGGTTCAGGACGGACCCGAGCACATAACGGTAGCCTTCGGTCGTAACGGCCTTCTCAACCGCCTCGGAAATCGCGCATCCGAGGCTTCCGCCGGTATTGGGGTGCTCCGCCAAAATCTTGCGGCCGACCTCGGTCGTCGTGGACGGCGACGGGATCAACTGAGCCCCAAAGGTCTCAATGACGGCTCTGCGGTAAGGCTTCTGCTCGGAACTGCACTTGACCATGTAGACGATCAGGTCGAGTCCGAAATATGACGTGGCCATCGCCATCGCCGTTCCCCATTGGCCCGCTCCGGTCTCAGTGGTCAACCCCTTGAGATTCTGCTCCTTGGCATAATAGGTCTGAGCGGCCGCTGTATTGAGCTTATGGCTTCCGGACGTATTGTTACCCTCAAACTTATAGTAAATGCGGGCCGGGGTCCCCAGTGCCTGCTCCAGTTCATACGCACGAACGATCGGGGAAGGTCTGTAGATCTTATAGAAATCAAGGACCGGGCCGGGAATATCGATGTAGCGCGTGGTATTGTCGCCCTCCTGCTTGGCGAGTTCCGTGCAGAAGATCGGAAGAAGATCCTGCGGTTCAACGGGCTTCATTGTACCCGGATTGATGTACGGATCGTGCATTTCCTTCATATCCGCACGAACGTTATACCACTGGGTCGGCATCTGATCTTCGGTCAAAAACACTCTCTTCGGTACTTTACGTGACATTGCTGACTCCTTTCCTCGCCGCTTGTGCTTTTCGAAAAGCAACGGCATGCCCTCATCGGGCAAATCTCAAATAACGCTTGTTTGGGGCAAACAAAAAGCTCTCATCCCATATATGGGACAAGAGCATAACGCCTGCGGTACCACCCAAATTGACCGTGATCATGAGGCACGGCCCACTTAATCCGCGTCGATTCGACGCGCTTCCCTGATAACGGGTGAAGTCCCCGTCAGCGACTACTCGACTCGTGCGAAGCACTCCTCTTTCGGACTGCCCTCTCAGGCCCATTCTCTCTTCCGTCCGTGCCCCGGTTCCATCCCCCGCGGCTCTCTGTTCCGGACTTAACGAAAAGATACTCTCCCTGATCAAAGGTTTGATATATCTGTACGGTGAAGTATGCAACACACCGGAAAACTTGTCAAGTATGATATACTCAAAAACGAGGTTAACTGATGAATAAAGACTATTCCGAGCACGTAAGCGCCCTCTTTTCGTGGTACGACGCCAACCGTCGGGACCTGCCGTGGCGTTCGGATCGCGATCCTTATAAATCATGGATTTCCGAGGTTATGCTTCAGCAAACGAGGGTAAGCACCGTCATTCCCTACTTCAACCGTTTCGTGCAAACCTATCCCGATATTCCGACATTGGCCGTTGCAAATCCGGACAGTGTATACAAGTCTTGGGAGGGCCTCGGTTATTACTCCAGAGCGCGCAATCTGATCGCCGGCTCACGCTATATCGTCGAGAATCACGGCGGTGTATTTCCCCGCCGAAAAAACGAAATACTCTGCATTCCGGGCATCGGTCCCTATATCGCGGCCGCGATTCTTTCCATGGCTTTCGGTGACCCGGAGCCTTCCGTTGACGGGAACCTCATCCGTGTTATTTCCCGCCTTCACGCGCTTTCCGGTCCGGCCGATTCCGGAGTCACCCGTAAGCACATCACCTCATTAGCCCGGGAAATGATATCCGATAAACGACCGGGAGACTTTAATGAGGCAATGATGGATGTCGGAGCCACGATTTGCACTCCGAAATCTCCCTCCTGCGAAACTTGTCCCTTTCAATCTCTTTGTCTTGCGGCTCGCGACGGAAATTGGGAACGTTATCCGGGTCCCAAGAAATCATCATCGGTACCCTCCGTTTCTTTAACGATCTGCGCTGTGATCCTTGACGGCCGGGTTCTGATACGAAAAAGACCGGAGACCGGTCTTCTTGCGGGGCTTTACGAATTTTTCTCCTTCCCGGGACACCTTTCGGAAGCAGAAGCGTTGCGGGCGGTTTTTTCGAGCATAACTTTGTCAAACAAAACAACGGCACTCGTGGAAGCTCTGCCGAAGGCGCAGCACCGGTTTTCCCACTTGATCTGGGATATGCAAGGGTATCGGGTGGTTCTCGAAAAGAATCGGACCGGCGCTCCCGTTTGCTTCTCCCTTTCCGACGCCGATGCGGAAACCGGATGTTTTCATACACCCGTGGACGCCCGCAAACTTGCTTTTCCCACCGCCCTCCGCGTCTATACGGAAGCAGTGCTCGGTCTTAAACACGATGTAAAAGAATAACATCGCAAATCGATTGACGAACAAATGCTACGGTCTCCGAAATAAAAATGAATACCAATCTCCCTTTTTATTCGCTTCAACGCATTCATACCCGTCAGTTTTATATGTATTCAACAGGTCAGCACTTCTGTGATCAATGATTCCGGATATCAGAAGAAGGCCTCCCGGAGCAAGGTAATTCGTAAACTTCGGACACAGATCCGTGAGAACGTCGGCAATGATGTTGGCGACGATGAGTGAATAATCTTTCCGGACTGCATCGTCAAGCACCCCGTCGTGCACATATACATCGGCGTTGTTCGCGCGTACATTCCCGGATGCTACGATCACGGCGCTCCGATCGATGTCGATTGCCTCGACGTATCCCGCACCGAGTTTGCTTGATAATACGGAAAGTATTCCTGAGCCACAACCCAAATCAAGAACCCGATCCCGCCCGGACACAATACGATCGATTATTTCGGCACACATCGCGGTCGTCTCATGTGTACCCGTTCCGAAAGCAGATCCTGGATCCATACGAATAACAATTTCCCCCTCGCCTGCCTCGTACTCTTCCCATGACGGACATACTATGACTCGATCCGATACACGAAAAGCCTTATAGTCCTTCTTCCAATTATCCGCCCACTCCTCCTCCCGGAGGGTGGAAGCAGTCACTTCCCCTGTCCCGATCGGGAGAAACTCGGCGATATTTGAGAGGCGGCTCTTAATTGTCTCGTGAATATCTTCCTGCAGAAATAATGACCGGGGAATATCGGCGTAAAGCTCTCGTTCCCGGCTCCCGGGGCTCGTTCTTCCGCTCGGATCGGAGGCCTGCAACATGGATCCGATGATCGGGAAATAGGCCTGTATCAGAACTTCGGAACCGAGTGATTCGATAAAATCATCATCAGCGAATGCCAATGAGTTCGGATCCTCAAGGATCGCTCGCATGTCCGAAGGATCCGATACGGAAACTCCGCTCGCGCCCAATTCCTGAAGCATATCGCAAACCGCGTCGGATGCCTCACCGGTCGTCTTTATCGAAAAAACCGTCCATTTCGAATCAGATACCAAAGATTTCCTTCACTTTCTGGAAAAAATTGTTTCTCTTCAGATAATTCCGGTCTGAGAGCGTGTCTTCGAATCTTTTGAGAAGCGTTTTCTGCTCTTCTGTCATATTGGTCGGCACCTCTAGGATGAAACGACAAATATGATCTCCCCGGCTCGTCGGCCGGTTCTTATTGGGAATACCTTTCCCGCGAAGTGTATACGTGTCAAAGGGTTGCGTTCCCTCCTTGATTCGTGTTTTGATCTTGCCGTCGATCGTCGGAATATCAATCTCGGCTCCCAGCGCCGCTTGCATGTAGGTGATCGGCATATCACAATAGGTGTTGACCCCTTTTCGATCGAAAACCGGGTGCGGCTTCACCTTGAACTGAACGTAGAGATCCCCGTAAGGACCGCCGCGCAAGCCCGGCTCGCCTTCTCCTTTGATCGGCAACATATCACCGGTATCCACTCCGGCGGGGACATGAATTTTGATGTCTTTTTTCTTCGCGCGTCTTCCTCGACCTCCGCAGGATGCACAAGGATTACGGATAACCGATCCCGTTCCTCCGCATGCCGGACAATCACGGGTAACCATCGTAATGCCGAACAGCGTCTGTGATTGTTGTTGTACGCGACCGGAGCCCTTACAGGAAGGACATGTTTCCGGAGAGGATCCGGTTGCGGCACCGGATCCCTTACATGTATCGCAAATATCTTCTTTTGAAATTGTAATTGTCTTATCAACACCAAAAGCGGCCTCCATGAAGTCGAGAGCCAAACCGTATTTGAGGTTGTCCCCCTTCTCGGGACCGGTCCTTCTTCTTCCGCCGCCAAACGCTCCCCCGAAAATCGATCCGAACAAATCTCCGAGATCGATATCGACGCCCGAGAAACCGGAAAATCCTTGCCCATCCATTCCGGCGTGGCCGAATTGATCATATTGTCGGCGCTTTTCGGAATCGGAAAGAACGGCATATGCCTCGTTCGCTTCCTTGAACTTGGCCTCCGCCGCCTTATCGTTCGGATTCAGATCCGGATGATACTGCTTCGCGAGTTTCCGATAAGCCTTCTTCAGATCCTCATCCGAAGCGCTCTTCCCGACTCCGAGAACCTCATAATAATCACGCTTTTCTGCCAAAGACGTGCCCTCCTCGTTATTTCGTCCGATCAGTCAAGCCAAGGCATGGATACGGCGCTTCTGCCGCTCCATGCCCCGACCCGACGAATATGAATCAGAAATCTCCGCCGGCATTCTTAAAGCCATCGCCGTCGGCTCCGGGCTCCTGATAACCCGTATAGTCATCCGGATTCGGGGCCGCTTGTCCGGGCTCCGCGTTCGGTTGCTGATAGAGTTTCTCGCTGATCTTGTAGAAGGCTTGCTGAACCGCCTCGGTTTCCTTCTTCATGTCTTCATAATTATTGACGCTGATGGCCTGCTTCAGTCTGCCGAGTGCATCTTCAACGGGCGCTTTATCCGCCGCTTCGACCTTGTCGCCCAGCTCATTCAGAGTTTTCTCCGTCTGGTAAACGGAAGTCTCCGCGTGATTCTTGGTCTCGACCTCTTCTTTTCTCTTGGAGTCTTCGGCGGCGTGCAATTCCGCTTCCTTGATCGCGTCTTTGATCTGATCCTCGGTCATATTGGTGGATGCTGTGATCGTAATTTTCTGTTCGCGTCCCGTACCCATATCCTTGGCCGTTACGTGAACGATACCGTTCGCGTCGATATCAAAAGTGACCTCGATCTGTGGTACCCCTCTCGGAGCGGGTGCGATTCCGTCAAGGATAAAATTGCCGAGTGTTTTGTTGTAAGATGCGATCTCACGCTCACCCTGAAGAACATGTACGTCAACCTGCGTCTGTCCGTCCGCCGCCGTAGAAAAGATCTGACTTTTCTTGGTCGGTATGGTGGTGTTGCGCTCGATCATTTTGGTAAACACACCACCTTGGGTCTCGATGCCGAGCGACAGGGGGGTGACATCCAGAAGCAGAAGACCCTTCACGTCTCCGGTCAGAACCGCAGCCTGAATTGCCGCTCCGATGGCGACACACTCGTCAGGATTGATTCCTTTGAACGGTTCTTTTCCGAAATACTTCTTGACCGCATCTTGAACCGCAGGAATACGTGTCGATCCGCCGACCAAAAGGATCTTGTGAATATCGCTCGGCGTCATGTCGGCATCCGACATCGCGCGTCTTAAGGGTTCCATCGTTTTCTCGACCAGATCATGTGTCAACTCATCAAACTTTGCACGGGTCAGTGTGATGTCCATATGTTTGGGCCCGCTGGCATCCGCTGTAATATATGCCAGATTGATATTTGAAGTTGCTACTCCGGACAGCTCGATTTTGGATTTCTCGGCGGCCTCGCGAAGTCTTTGCATTGCCATCTTATCCGCGCGCAAATCAACTCCCTGATCCTTTTTAAAGGTATCCACGAGGTAATCCACTACTTTTGCGTCGAAGTCGTCACCACCCAACCGGTTGTTGCCGGCCGTAGCCAAGACTTCAAAAACTCCGTCGCCGATTTCGAGAATTGAGACGTCGAAAGTTCCGCCACCCAAGTCAAACACCAGGATTTTCTGATCCGTTTCCTTGTCCAGGCCGTACGCAAGTGAAGCTGCGGTCGGCTCATTGATGATTCTCAGCACCTCAAGCCCGGCAATTTTACCCGCATCTTTTGTAGCTTGTCTTTGCGAGTCCGAGAAATACGCGGGAACGGTGATTACCGCCTGTGTAACCGGCTGTCCGAGATAAGCCTCGGCGTCGCTCTTCATCTTCCCGAGGATCATCGCGGAAATCTCCTGAGGAGAATATTCTTTGTCATCAATTTTGACCTTGTAGTTCGAGCCCATCTCTCTTTTGATCGATTGTACCGTTCGATCCGGATTGGTGACCGCTTGTCTCTTTGCGACCTGTCCGATCAACCTCTCGCCCGTCTTCGAAAACGCGACGACCGAAGGCGTTGTTCGATTGCCTTCCGGATTCGGTATGACGACGACCTCGCCGCCCTCCATAACCGCTACACATGAATTCGTTGTTCCTAAATCAATTCCAATTACTTTAGCCATATACTTATCCTCCGTTTATGCTCTTTTATTCATGATTTGATCGACAATTCCGTACTTGACGGCTTCTTCCGCGTTCATCCAATTGTCCCGGTCCATGTCCTTCTCGATGGTCTCAAGCTTCTGTCCGGTCATTGCGGACATCAACTCATTCAAACGCCCCTTGGTCTTCTGGATATGCTTAGCCGCGATTAATATGTCGGTCGCCTGACCTTGTGTGCCGCCGGAGGGCTGGTGGATCATGACCTCCGCATTCGGAAGAATGAAACGCTTGCCCTTGGTACCGGCCGCCAAAAGAAAAGCGCCCATCGATGCGGACATGCCCATACATATCGTCTGAACGTCCGGCTTGATGTGATTCATGGTGTCAAATATCATCAGCCCGTCCGACACGGATCCGCCGGGGCTGTTGATGTAAAACTGAATATCCTTATCCGGGTCCTCCGCCTCCAAAAAAAGCAGTTGCGCGGTAATGAGGCTTGCGGTAATGTGATTGACCTCCTCAGACAAAATAATAATTCTTTCTTTCAAGAGTCTGGAAAAGATGTCGTAGGCGCGCTCACCTCTGTTTGTCGTCTCAATAACGGTCGGGACCAGGTTGGACTTGATGGTTTCTGTGCTCATTCTCTTTCTCCTTTATATCTAGTTTGCGACTTTAACGACCGAATAGCGGATCACTCTGTCCTTGGTCCGGTAGCCCTTCTGGAAAACCTGTGCGACACACTGTTCGCCGAACCCCTCATCCTCGACATGCATGACGGCCTCATGGATATTCGGATCAAAGCATCCGCCTTCCGTGCAGTCGATTTCGGTTACTCCGAACTTCGCCAAGACCTCCGTGATCTGCCGATGGATCATCTGAACACCCTCGGCGACCTTTACTGCCGTATCCTCGGAATTGGGGTCCGAAAAACACATTGCTCTTTCCACATTGTCGATCACCGGAAGCCATTCCTTCGTGACCTCGGCGACAGCATCCGCGTAAAGTGCCTCACGCTCCTTCTGAGAACGCTTCCTGAAATTCTCATACTCTGCAAGAAGCCTTACATAACGATCCTTCATTTCGGAAATCTCGGAATTCAGTCGTTCCTCATGCGCCGTTTTATCGGACTTTTTGCCTTTTTTGTCGCTCTTCTGATCCACGCCTGTCTCCGCAGACCCGGTCGAATCCGTTTCCGTTGCGATCGACTGATCCTCTGTCTCATTCCATTCGGAATCGCAAGCCTTATGCGCCTGTGTCTCACCGTGTGGTCTCTTTGTCATATCAAAATCCTCCGTTCAATTCTTTCAATCGATTCATCTGATTATTAATTACCTCACGTACAAAACTGATTTGTGAGATAACCTTTGAATATTCCATGCGTTTCGGCCCGATAACCCCGATATTACCCGCAATCCGATCACCCACATTATATGTGGTGGTTACAAAACTACAATCCGAAAGACCCTCGATCGATATCTCTTGCCCGATCCGGATCATATAAGTAGCCCTTTCATTGTCCATTGACAATTCGTTAACATATCCCGAGACAATACCGTCCGTTGCCAATGTATCGAAAAGACTTCTGGCTTTGCTGATATTGCTGAATTCCGGAAGAGACAACATTCGATTGGTACCGTCCATGTATAGTTCAAGATTATCGGCTTGTTTAATTGCAGTGTATGCCTCGTACAAAATCTGGTTCAGAAGAGACTCGGGAACTTGCGACTCCTTTGCCGCCGACGCGACCGTCACCAATGTAATTTCTTCCAGCGGTTTCCCGCTTAGACCTGACTCAATCGAATTCGAAATCAACGACAACTGCTCCGGAGTCAGATAATCCGGAATTCTTACCAATCGATCCTTGACGATACCGGCGGAGAGTACGACCACGACCAAAACCTTCCCCGGTTCGATCATCATCATTTTAAGTTGCTTCAGATAACTCTTGCGAAGCCTTGGAGTTAATGCAAGAGAAACGAATCCCGTCTGCTCCGACAAGGTGCTTGATGCTTTCTTCAGAAGACCGGCCAGCTCGTCGAAACTGTCACTCAGTCTACTCTTGATTTGCTCTCCTTCTTCATCCGAAAGCTGATCCACCCTCATCAGCGAGTCAACATATTCTCTGTAGCCCTTGTCCGACGGAACCCGTCCGGAAGACGTATGCGGTTGCTCCAGATAACCCATTTGCTCCAAATCGGCCATCTCGTTGCGAACCGTTGCGGAACTGACTCGAAAATCATGCCGTTGAATAAGAGAGTTCGAAGCGACCGGCTCTGCCGTCGAAACATAATCGTCGACGATTGCCTGGAGAATTTGCTTCTTGCGTTGATCCAAAGGCATTGCGGCCACCCCCTTCCAAACGATTCGGATTCGGACATGTCTGAATGCAAACTACCCTGAGACGCTCTTAGCACTCGCATTCATTGACTGCTAAAACCAATTTAGCACCATAGTCAAAGAATGTCAAATGGCAATTTGCGCAGATTGAATACCTTGTGTTGAATCGAGCCGATTTATACAAAACTTCGAAAAACTTCATTGGCATAATCCAGTCCCGGTTCGCTCAGGCAAATACGGTCCGGAGTCTTTTCGATCAATCCGCGACGCGATAAATCATCCAGTTGCAGTTTGAATACAAGCGCCATATCGGCTCCGAATCGATCGGAAAACTCCCGTCCCGATACTCCGTCCAACAGCCGAAAACCGAGAAGCATGAATTCTTTCATTGCCTCCTCCCGGTCAATCAAAATACACTCATCCGTCAGCAAATTGAGGTCAGGGCTCTCCGACGAGAGCAAATCAACATAACGCCGTATACTTACCGTGTTTCCGGATCTCATCCCGTTTGTATACGAGTGTGCTCCACAACCGAAGCCGTAATACGGAAGGGCTTTCCAGTAAACCGTGTTGTGTCGGCTCAAGAATCCGGGCAAAGAATAGTTGCTGATTTCATAATGAATATAGCCTTCACCGATCAGAATACTTCGAAGACTGTGATACATTTTCCGTTCCTCATCTTCGGAAGGAAGAAGTTCCGGGTTATTCATATATCGGGCATGATAAGGCGTCCCCTCTTCAAGCCCGAGCGAATAGCAGGATATATGGGGCACGCGCTTCTCAGTCAGAAGGAGAACGGATCGCTCCGCGTCAGACCGGGTTTGGCCGGGAACGCCAAGCATCAGATCGCAGGAAACATTCCGAAACCCCGCCTCGAAGCAGGTATCAACGGATCTTAGCGCATCCTCGGCGGTATGAATTCTGCCCAGGTTCCTCAGTATATCGTTCGAAAAGCTTTGTACGCCGATCGAAATACGGTTTATCCCGGCTTTTCGATAACCCGAAAGAGACGCGAGGCTTACCGTACCCGGATTAACCTCAAGTGTTATTTCAGCGGTCTCATCGACAGCAAATGAAGTCCGGAGTGTGTTCATGATCAAATCAACGCTCTCGGGAGCAAGAAGAGACGGAGTTCCGCCTCCGATATAAATCGTTGTTAACGGTCCGCCGGGCACCCTGTCGGCCGTAATTTCGATTTCCCTGATCAGCGACGTCACGTAAGGGCGAATCAAGCCGAAGTCATGATCCGAGGATACAAAGTCGCAGTAAGGGCATTTACGAACACAAAACGGGATGTGAATGTACGCGGCCGAAATCCTGTTCATCGGCCGTGACTCTCCAATGTCTTCTCGATCATGTAGGAAAGGTATGAACGAAATCGCTGAAAACTCGGAGAAGCATTCCTGTCCGGCTCCATATACTCTGATATCCTCTGGGCCCAATCATGCTTATATTGGCCGATTGCCGGGTAACCGACGCGAATGACTCGTTCAGCCTTTGCGCCGAGTATACTCCGACAAAGGATTTCCCAAGTCCCGCAAACGCTGTCTTGTCGGTATTCGTCGAGCACGGACATATTTGCTTCCGGGTACGCGCGCATCAGTGCCGACTTATCTCCGATCAGCCATGACTCGGTTTCTTCGACGCACAGACCGACCACAGAATGAAGAGCAGGAGCATGCTTCCGGCATAATGAAATAAGTCTGTCCCTAAGTTCACCGGGGGAATGATAGTCGGAATCCATGATCACAACCAGAACAGTTTCACTGCCTGCAAAAACGCGATCATACGCGCGGAGTTTCGCCGGCAGAAGATCCAAAAGACCGGAGGCCTGCGCCTTGGGGGCCTGATAAGGATTGGACGGAACATCCCCTCTGCCGCGATGCGGGCGGATCCTAATGTTGTAGTCCGAAACCAAAGGATCAATGATTTTACTCATCAGTCGACTCACCATAACGGCTCCCGACCGATCTTCCGTCAAAACTTCAAAACGCATTCCGTCTCTCCGATTCAGTCGTCAAAGTGTCCCGAATACCAAATCGCACCCATACCGACTCCCTGATCGTACATTTCAGATACGATCGGATCAGAACCGGCGCATCGGATATCCGTGGAATCCGCATCATCCTCATCGCTCCTTTTAAATATCCACACCTCTTTCGGCGAAACCGATTCGAGAATATATGGGTTATGAGTCGAAAAGATGATTTGAGAATAAGGGTGACGAATTGTATAATCCCGAAATTCACCCGATAAAACATCAACCATATCATGGTACAACTCCAAATCGGGAGTTTCAACACAGATCATCGGCCTTGGGACGGGATCATTCAGCAAAAGAAGATACAGGAAAAGCCGATTGGGGCTGTCCCGGAAATCGTCGGGAAGCTTATCCTTGACTTTTCCGACGGTCGGAATCCTTTCCGTGATACGCTCCATCAGCCGATGATAGTGTCGCGGATCATCGCTTTTTAAAAACTCAAGGACGTTATTCACGTTGGACCCGTCACTGTTCAAATGCTTATGCCCGCCCGGCGCAATCTGCTGTTTGCCGCCGTTTCTTCCTTTCGGATTACTGAACCGGCAGAAATACCAGCGGGTAATCTCTCTGTGAAGCGCATTCAAAATCGCGCACTGGGTAATATTCCCGTAAGATCTCAACGCGGAATGACGGGGGTCCGAAAGGCTCGCGTCGATGAGAATATCGTTGAACATGACCTTTCCTTTTGCATCGGTCATATCGAGGACCACAATGTGGTCCGCTTTCTCCGGTCGTGTGCTGTAAATCACTTTTTCCGACTGATAGGACGGTTTACCGTTCGCGTCCGGAACCAAAGCGAATTGATACGCAATATAGTATTCGTTCGGGAGTGTCGGGTTGTGGCCGTTTGACATCAGGAACAACAGCTCAAACTCCATGTGATCCGCGCCGGTGCTCAAGAGCCTTGAAAACCCGGGTCTATCCCGGACCACCGACGCTTCCGCGCAACCCTTCGAGAGAGAGTCAGAAATAAAAGAAAGACAATCGAAAAACGAGCTTTTTCCCGATTGATTGCGACCGATCAAAGCGTTTAGGTTGCTGAGCGGAATAGCCTGCGAAATCCCCGCGGGTACGGCTTGAGCATTATTGACCGTACCGGTTAAAAAATCCTCGAGAAGAGCTCCCGCTCTGTCGTCGAGGAAAAGTGTGTAATTCCGGATTCGAATCCCCAATAGCATCGGAAATCTCCTGTCTATTTCAATTCTTTTTTATTCTTCTGCACCTTCACAAGCATCTCCGTCAACTGATTTTCAATCTCCGTCAATCTCTGTCTTGCATAATCGGTCGAAGCGACACGAATCTGCCAAGCCGCCTGATTCGCCTGGTCAATCGTTGTTTGGGCCATTTCACGGGCACGTAGTGTAATCTCATGTTCATCCGTCATAATTGCTGAGCGTTGCTCGGTCTCACGCAATATGCTCTCGGCCTTTTGACGGGCACTCGCGACTATTTGGCGGTTCTGTTCGACGATCCATCGGGCTTGTCGAACCTCCTCGGGCAGATTCTCGCGAATTTGGTTGATCCAATATAAAACATCCTGTCGGTCCACGACACAGTTGTCGGAAAACGGGAGCCCCTTGGCTTGCGTTACCGTCTCCTGCAGTTGATCAAGCAAATCGAAAAGGTCCGTCTCGCTTGAGCGATTGGATCGTGTATCCTGTCCCCCGTACTCCTCCATTAAATCTTTGCCTTCCTTTCCGCAATTTTGGATCGCACGAAATCAACGATCCGCGGATTCACCATTCTGGATATATCCCCGCCGAAATAGGCGACTTCCTTGATTGTCGAGGAACTGATAAACACCATTTCCGCACTGCACGGCAGAAGAATAACGTCGTATTCCGGCAATAACAGTTTGTTCGCCGCTGCCATCTCTGCTTCGATTCGAAAATCAGACTCGCCGCGAAGACCTCTGACGACGGCGGACGCATTAATCTGACGATATAAATCGACCAAAAGTCCGTCATGGAAAATCACTTCGACTCCATCCACTTCGGACATGCACTCCTTCGCCATGGAAACACGTTCTTCCGCAGAAAAAACGGGTTCCTTTCCACGGTTATTCAAAACAGCCACAATCAGGCGGTCACACAACTTAACCGCACGCTTGGCGATGTCCTGATGCCCCAGGGAAAACGGATCAAAGCTCCCGGGGAACAAAAAGGTCTTCACTTTCCGATTACTCCCCCAAAATTGTTCTATCTGTAAAGAATGTTAGCAGAGTCAATCCGTACTTACAACGTCTGGTCAATGTCAAGTTGATTACATTTTTTTGGAGGTCAACATCCGATGAATGCTCGATAATTACCATGCCTCCCTTTTCGAGAAGTCCGTACCGGCCGATCAGGTCCGCTGTTTTCGACCATTGTTTTTCCGTTTCCGCATAGGGCGGATCCAGAAAAATCAGGTCGAATTTCCTGTTCTCCTCACCCAGCCTCCTTAGCGCCGATGAAATATCGGCAGAAATCACCTTGGCATCCCGCTCGGCATGGACCTTGCGAATATTGTCGCGGATTAATGCGGATGCCTCTCCCCTATACTCGACAAAAAACGCTTCCGAGGCTCCGCGGCTCAGCGCCTCGATCCCCATTTGTCCGCTTCCCGCAAAAAGATCCAGAAATCGGGCATCGGGCGTTCGTGTCTGAATGATCGAAAAAAGAGCCTCCTTGACCTTGTCGGATGTCGGACGGGTATTCTCTCCTTTCGGAGCGGCAAGGTGGGTTCCTCTGTATTTTCCTGATACAACTCTTGGCATTGGTTCCTCCTATAATGGCGGATTGTCCATCTCCCGACCGAAGCGGCGCGTGAACGCATCGAACAAGCGAGCGGATTCTCCGGAGGTGAATCCGCCATCCTTATCGAATATACGGTCAACCATCTCTGAAATTCTCTCCAGAAGGCCTGCGTCGCGATAAAGATTCGCGATTCGAAGCGCGGGCAGACCGTGCTGCCGGGTTCCGAAAAAATCACCCGGCCCGCGGAGCTCGAGATCCTTTTCGGCAAGAACAAATCCGTCTGTCGTCGAACAAACCGTTTTGAGGCGTTTTGTCGCGAGTTCGTCCTCACTGTCGGATTTCAGGATGCACACCGACCGATGGGGACCGCGCCCGATTCGTCCGCGTAATTGGTGAAGTGTCGCCAGCCCGAATCGCTCGGCATTTTCGATCACCATCAGCGAAGCATTCGCATTATCCACACCCACCTCGATAACAGTCGTCGTCACCAGCAGATCGACGTTTCCCTCCGAAAAATCCCTCATGACCGTGTCTTTATGATCGGACGGCATTCCGCCATGTAGGAGAGCAACCCGGCAGGACGGAAATACACTGTTTCGGAAGAGTTCATATTGCTCGGTTACCGAGGCTATTCCCTCACTTTCCTCGTCCGACTCAATCTGAGGACAAACATAATAAACTTGTCGGCCGGCCTTCATCTGTCTCTTCATTATCTCATACACACGGCTGTCTTCGGCTGAATTGGCCAAATAGGTCTCGATCGGCATGCGACCCGAAGGCACGGATCGGATCACCGAAATATCAAGGTCGCCATATAGAATCATCGCCAATGTCCTCGGGATGGGAGTTGCGGACATAACCAATGTATGAAGATCTTCGGCGGAATCTGCCGATAATGCACCTCTCTGACGTACGCCGAAACGGTGCTGCTCATCGGTAATCAGAAGCGCTAGCGAATTGTATTCGTTTTTTTCGGACAGAACCGCATGCGTACCGATCAGTACTTTTGTTTCACCGCTTTTCAGCCTTGCCCTGATCTGCCTCTTCTCTGCGACACTCGTGCTCCCGAGCATCAGGTCCGAGCGGATTCCGACAATCTCAAAAAGATCCTTCAGATTCATGTAATGCTGATACGACAAAACAGAAGTCGGTGCCATGAATATACTTTGATGCCCGCACACCGCACACAGACACATCGCGGCAGCAGCGACAGCCGTTTTTCCGGAACCGACATCTCCCTGAACCAATCGGTTCATCGGCCGATTCGAAGACAGATCCATAGAAATTTCCAGAAATACGCGCTCCTGGTCTTCGGTCAGCTTAAACGGAAATGATCGGATAAATCGCTTCAGACTTTCCTTCGCCGCCCTGTCGGGACATATCGACTTTGCGTTTCCTTCAGAAGCCTTTTGGCGCTTAATCGCCTTCAAACCGCCGATGATCATGAACAATTCTTCGAAAATCAGTCGCTTTCGCGCTTCCTCTATTTCCGACGAATCCTGAGGCAAATGAATTTTTTCATATGCATAGGAAGCCGAGCAAAGGTGTTCAGACTTACGGACGGAGACCGGAATCGGCTCCGGCAGTTCGGACAATATCTCGGGAAGAACACGTTCGACCCACGCACGAACATTATTCTGCGTCAGTCCTTTCGTCATCGGATAAATCGGACGAATGCCCGGGATCTCATCGGTGCCCTCCTCGCGAAAATTCGGGTTAATCACCTCAAACGATTTACCGTCCCGCTTAATTTTTCCGCGGAAGAGATATGTGGTCCCGACCTCAAGCTTGGTACGATAGTACGGCTGATTAAACCATACCGCCTTAATCACTCCGGTTTCATCCGCAAGAACCGTCTGAATGACCGACAACCTGCCTTTTCGAAAAATGGACGGTTTCTGGCGAACGATCGCACAAAACGAACAGTCCTCCTTATCCCGCAACTCGGCGATCACACTTCGCTTCGTCCAGTCCTCGTAATCTTTGGGGAAAAGAGAAACCAAATCGTATGCCCGATAAACGCCCAACCGTCTCAGCATAGAAAGGCGATTCGGAGAGATACTCAGGCATTTTTCAATCGGTTGTTCCATAAGCAGAGTTTGGTCCGAAGGAACGGAATCATGACCGATTAGCATACAAGCAAACCTCACGTAACGCGCAGGCTTCGCATGAAGGCTTTCGAGCGGTACATACCGCCCGCCCGTGCGCGACAAATCTATGACCCAGTTTAATCCATTCGCTTTCCGGTATGCAAGCGGTCAGATCCTTTTCGATCTGCAACGGTTGATCGGAGTCCGTCAATCCGAGACGTTTGGCAACGCGCCCGCAATGGGTGTCAACAACGATCCCCGGGATACCGAAAAGTTCGCCCCGGATCAAATTGGATATTTTGCGGCCGACACCCGGAAGACTCTCCAGCTCCGCTCTTTCCGAAGGTATTTGGCCGTTGAAACGATGAAGCAACATGGCTGAAGTCGCGATAATCGCTCTCGACTTCGCGCGATATAACCCACAGCTCTTGATGTCCTCACCGAGAGCAGACTGATCGGCGTCGGCAAAATCACGCATTCCGGCATACTTATCGAAAAGCGTCTGTGTCAGCAAATTCACTTTCCTATCCGTGCACTGAGCCGAAAGGATACTGCGGACCAAAAAATGGAAAGAGTCTCCGTCGTCATCAAGCGAACAAACGGCATCGGGATAGAGTTTATGCAGTTCCCGAAGAATAATTTTTGCCCGTTCGGTTTTCCGCACTCAGTCCTTCCTTTCGCCGGGGCCGCTCAGCGTAAAAATGAAGTTGGATCCTCCGAGGTCCCGGCTGTCTTCCGCACGGATACCCTGCCCGTGTGCACGCAGAATTTCTTTGCAGATAAACAGCCCCAAGCCGGATCCGGTATCGGTTCGCGACTGATCAATTTTATAGAAGCTGTCAAAAATCCGGTTCTTCTGGTCATTCGGTATCCCGGGACCGGAATCCTCAACAGAGACAGTGATCAGATTCTCGCTCATTTCAAAGTACGTGGTAATCGCAATATTGCCGTCTCTCGGAGAAAACTTTATTGCATTCGTCAGAATATTATAGAGCACGCGGAGTATGGATTGGCGATTCCCGTACGCGAGCAGAACTCCCTTATCGTTTTCGAAAAGTTCGAGCTGAACTCCGAGATTCTTCGCGGTCAGTTGATTCTCCAGATTCGTCAGCGTCTCGCTTATTAGAGCATTGATGTCGAACAAATCCATGTTTTCCTTGCTGATATTCGCAAGCGAGGTCGCTTCAGTCATCGTATCGGTCAGCAACTGTATCCTTTCCACTTCTCCCTTGACGATTTGCATGTACTTCTCGATCTTATCCGGCGGGATGGTTCCATCCATTATTGCGGAAATAAAGCCATTTACGGACGTCAATGGGGTTCTCAGGTCGTGTGCGATGCTCGAGATAAAAACCCTTCGATCCGTCTCCTGGCGCTCCAGGCGCTCAATCATATCGTTCACAGCCGTAATCATCATACCGAGTTCGTCGACGATCAGATATTGAAAGGGCGAATCCTTGTCGATCTCAGAGTACTCGATGCGAGCCGACAAGTCACCGTGAGTGACTTTGCGTGCGGCATCGGATAACAGTCGGATCGGCTTGACGATCGCACGGGTCATTAAAGTAAACAGAATCAGCGCAATTGCAAAAGAGATACCGATCGGCAACGCGAGAACATTCGCGAGCATCGACATCGTCTGTTGTTCGACGTTAACGGAAGAATGCAGAAAAATGTATTGCCCCTCTTTGTTGATCGGATAGGAAGCCGTGATCCAATCGTTTCTCGAATCGGAAAACATACCTGTCTTGACGGTATTCTGAACGCCGCCTTTCGGTCCGAGGAAGGAATTCAGGTATTTTTCCGGAACATAGAATTCTCCTCCGCTATGCTCAAGTTGCTCCATGCTTTCCTTCGGGATATCCGACGCATAAAGGATCTGACCGCTTTCGTCTACGATCCATATTGTACAACCCAGAGATAAGCCGATCAGCATATCTGCTTCGTCCTGATTCAAGGCAAAGTGTTCCCGCCCGAGATCCGGCAAAACTTTTTGCAAGCGGACCGCCATATAGCGGGCGTCACTGTATACATCCTTGGATTTATCGGAGAGAAACGACGCGGATGTACGTTGATAGTATAAAAAACTTAAAACGCCGAAAACGAGAACCGTCGTCAGCGTCAAAGACACGATTGTCTTGATGTAGACCGAACTGCTTCTGTACTTATCCGCCATCGATGATTCGTCTCCTCGGTAAAAGCGCTCTACAGGGGTGACGATTCAAATTTGTACCCTACGCCCCAAACAGTCTTGATTTGCCAATTTACATCTCTTTTGGGATCTTCGATCTTCTCGCGAATCCTTTTCACGTGGACATCCACGGTTCGGGATTCGCCATAGAAATCATAGCCCCAGACGTTCTCAAGCAACTGTTCTCTGGTAAACACTCTGTTCGGGTGGGATGCGAGAAAAAAGAGAAGTTCGAGTTCCTTGGGCGGCATCTCGATTTCCTGATCCTCCACCAATACAACATAGCGCGCCTTGTCTACGACCAGACCCTTGTATTGAACCAATTCTCCGGGCTCCGACGGCTCTTGTTGAGGAGGCGGAGTCCCTTCCTTTTTCTCTGTACGACGCAGAACAGCCTTGACTCGAGCCAATAGTTCCTTCGGCTCAAACGGCTTCTGCACGTAATCGTCCGCTCCGAGCTCCAACCCGACGACTTTGTCCAGCGTGTCGGTTCGGGCGGTCAGCATAATAATCGGCACATCGGATGTTTTCCGGATCTCCCTGCAGATGTCATATCCGTCTTTTCCGGGTAGCATCAAATCCAATACAACGAGATCCGGGTTGGACGCCATAAAAGTATCTACCGCTCGTGCACCGGACAAGCAACTGATTACTGCGAATCCGTCCTTATCGAAATAGAGACGAAGCACTTCCACAATGTTGGGATCGTCGTCAACCACCAGTACCTTTTTCATCGTGCACCTCACTTTTGCTTAGCATTTCGTTCAGTTCCTCAAGAAAAGAGTTGACGTCTTTGAACTGTCTGTAAACCGACGCGAAACGAACGTAGGAAACCTCATCTATTTCTTTGAGCTTGGACATAACCAATTCTCCGATCTCCCGAGAAGAAATCTCCCGGTTTACGGTGCCCTGGATCTGTCCTTCGACGTAACCCAAGACCTCTCTCAACTGATCGTTGGAAACGGGTCTTTTCTCACAAGCCTTCAATAATCCGCTTAATATTTTGTCCGGATCAAAAGGCTCTCGTGCTCCGTCTTTCTTAACGACCAGAAGCGGGAGTGTTTCTATCTTCTCATATGTCGTGAAACGAGAAGCACACTTAATGCATTCACGACGCCTTCTGATTGCCGCTCCGTCTTCTGCCGGCCGGGAGTCAATGACCCGGTCCTCATCATGTCCGCAAAATGGGCATTTCATCGCTTATTCATCCAAATTATCATTATCGGTCAAGAACCAAGGAAGAACCTTGTTCTTCTTCTCGGGTGACGGACGCATCGGCGGTTCTTGACCTCTGGGCGCGGGCTGAGCCGAGGGCCGGTTCGGTCTTATCGGAGCGGAGCCTTGTGGAGGCTGTCCGGCAGGACGATTCTGGGGCGGAGCTACCTGTCTCGGTCCGGCGTTCTGCGGCGGATATTGACCGGGGCCGTAATTCGGTTTCATGCCCGAATTATCTCGCGGATATTGCTGAGGGCGTACCGGCTGTTGGTTTTGCTGAGGATAACCGGCATGCGGACGATACGGTTCTACCTGCGGGAATCCGGCGGGCACTTGAGGCTCCTGGCGTACCGGTTCTTTCGCTTCTACCGGATCACCGAAAAGGAACTGCGGCATATCGGGCTGTCTCTCCTGAGCCGGCTTCGCCGATCCCTTGCCGAAAGCGGAAGAAGGGCTCGAAGGAGCGCGAACGGGTTCGCGAATACCGGTAACCGGAGGATTATTTCTCGACAAAGTAGAAGTTGAAGGCTTATATACGGAAACAGGCTCGGATCCTTCGAATCCGGACGCGATGACCGTGATCATGATCTCATCTTCAAGGGTAGGATCAATCACGGCGCCGACGATGATATCTGCGTCTCCGGAGACCGCATCGCGTACAACCGACGCAGCATCATCAATTTCATGAAGCTTCATGTTTCTTCCGCCGGTGAAATTCAAGATAACGCCGCGAGCACCCTCAATGGTGGTATCCAGAAGCGGACTGCTGATAGCCTGTTTCACGGCAACCGAGGCACGGCTCTCGCCGGAAGCGCGGCCGATTCCCATATGGCAAACACCGGCATTGGTCATAACACGCCTGACATCAGCCAGGTCAAGGTTGATCAGTCCGGGGATCGCGACCAGATCCGATATGCCGGCGACACCGAATTTAAGAACCTGATCCGCCATGTTAAAAGCATCGTCAATAGATGTATTCTCGTCTGTAATTTCCAGAAGTTTATCATTGGCGACAACGATCAGCGAATCCACATATTTCTCAATTTCTCTGATTCCGCGCTCCGCATTCTGTAATCGCCGCGGTCCTTCAAAACGGAAAGGACGGGTAACGACGGCAACGGTCAGTATATTCAACTCACGGGCAATCTGAGCTACGATCGGAGCGGCGCCTGTTCCGGTACCGCCGCCCATACCTGCCGTAATGAAAAGCATGTCCGTACCCCGGATTGCTTGGGCGATTTCATCCTTGGATTCCTCGGCCGCTTTCTCTCCGACAGAAGGATCCGCTCCGCAACCAAGGCCGCGAGTAATCTTCTCGCCGATTTGGATCCGGGTCGGTGCCTTGGAGCGAGCCAACGCCTGATGATCGGTGTTTATTGAAATAAAATCGATTCCCTGAACGGCACTGTCGATCATCCGATCAACAGCATTACACCCGCCACCGCCGACGCCGACCACCTTAATTGCCGCAAACGGCTCTTCCTCCATCGAAAACCCGAGTCTATAATCTGACATGATCCATTCCTCCGTTTATTTCAAAAATGTTGCATACTAACACGTAATAATCAGCATTCGTTGTGTCATTTGTCATGATTCTACACTAAATATAGTGGTCAAGCAAGAGAATTTGACCATATATTTCAATCGTGTTACAAGATAGCCGGCATGTTATCTCCCCTCCTGTTAATCATAAATTAAGTGTTCTCCCGCAATGTATAATCCGCACCGGTCATGTCCAGAACACCGTTTTCGAGATACTCGATTTTGTTACCGGACAGTGCGTGTCTGAGCCAAGCCATATCCTCGCGAATATTCGTCAGCGATCCGATTTTTACGAGAAACTGATTCGCGGAACCGGCCGGTTTCACAGTCAGGTAATTGGTGTTATCACCGATATAGCGCACAGATACGATACAACTCATCAGATCATAGCCATTGTCCCCCGCTTTTACGGAGTCCGCGCTGAGAACAGCCCCGAGAATAATCAGGCATCGATTGAGTCCGCGATCGTCACTAAGTGAAATCGGTTTACCGAGAACCGCCGTGCGGACCGGGATACCATAAATGATCGGGACACCCTGAGGCGGCGATGATGTGCGGATATCCAGAATGTAGCCTTCCGTATCGATCACGGCGAAGCCGTCAGGAACATCAAGATACGCAATTTTATAACGCTCTTCAATTGATATTCGGACTGTAGACGGAATCTCGGCTTCAACACGAATGTTTTTGATGTATGGAAATTGTTTGGTCAAACGGTCTTCCACTCCACCGTATCTCATCGAAAACAATCGAATGATCCCACCTCCGAGACGCGCCATCAGATGATCTCCTTTTGAAATCTCGCTTGCGTCCGCGACCCCGATTGGGTCGATCGTTACGTTTCCTTCAACAATAATGTTTTCAACTCGGAAAGCAGGCAGAAACAATAGAAGAACCGCTCCGAACAAAAATACAAGCAGAATCGCGAGCAGAATAACTGATCCCTTGCCGGGGTGATGACTCACAGACCGGGATTTCCGTTTCTTCTCGGATATAAATATGGTGCTTGACAAAGCTATTCCCCCGTTAAACGATTACTATTTTCGCAAATGTCCAGGACGATTTGTGCAATTTTTGTGTCGGAGCCGGCGATATGAAGTTTGGCGGCGTTTCGACCCATATCCGATCCATAACTGCGATTTTTAATGAATTTTTCCGTTTCTCTCGCAAGGCGCTCCGCGGAGAGTTCAGAATCCGGTATGCAAATGCCCGCACCCGCTTCCGTGAATTTCTTTGCATTGTACGTCTGATGGTCTCCCGCAGCGTACGGGTACGGTATCATGATCGAAGGCACTCCCACAGCGGCAACCTCGGCGCAGGTAATCGCTCCGGCACGACAGATGATCAGATCCGCGGCAGCCATATACAAGTGCGTGTCATCAATGTATTCATAGATTTCCGCACCGACGGACCGGTCCGTCATCTCCGCCTTAAGTTCCGGATACTGCTGCTTTCCGGCCGACAAGACAATCCGGACGCTCTTTGTTTCGAGTTGATCGAAAAGTCCCGTAACCGCACGATTGATCGTTTTGGATCCCAGACTTCCGCCCATTGCCAAAATCAAAAACTCTTCCGGCCGGAATCCGAGCATTGCGCGACAGGATAATCTTTCTACGCTGTTGAATACTTCCCGGATCGGGTTTCCGGTATATACTACACGTTTTGCCGACCGAAAGTAATCCTCCGTTCCCGGAAATCCGGTGCAAACAACCGCTGCTTTTCGAGACATAAACCGATTGGATCTTCCTGGGAAAGCGTTTTGCTCATGTAGAATCACAGGCACTTTCATTTTTGCGGCCGCCGAAACCAACGGACTGCATACATAACCGCCGGTTCCGATTACGGCATCGGGCTTAAACTCGCGAATCAACTCGACACATCTGCTTCTTCCGGCCCGGAAATCGCTCAACGCCTTGAATGTTTTCTTGGATAAGCCGGAAGGCAATCCACTGGCTCGAATTTCGTGCATATGATACCCGGCTTTCGGGATCAATTCGCTTTCGATACCTCGGGCGGTACCACAAAACTCGATCGTACTGCCCGGCGCCTCTTTTCGTATTCTGTCAGCAATGGCGATCGCGGGATAAACATGTCCGCTCGTACCGCCGCCCGCGGCAAGGATCTTAACTTTCATTTTTGTCTCCTCACTCGATAATGGTCAGTGTTTTACGGCTGACTCCTGATCTCGATACCGAAAGAAGGAGTCCGACCGCGATCAGAAAAAACAAATTCGCCGATCCTCCCGCACTGAAAAACGGAAGTGTAATGCCCGTAGGGGGCACGACTCCCATTGCCACTCCGATATTCAAAAAAGCCTGTAAGACAATCAGTGTCGTATAGCCGACAGCCAAAATCCTCGGAAAATCGCCTTTTGCTTTCCATGCGATCAAGAGTCCGCCGCATAAAAAAGCCCAGAATAACGCAATAATCGAGAGACCTCCGATAAACCCCAACTCCTCGCACGCGATCGCAAAAACAAAGTCATTGTGCGCTTCCGGTAAATACATAAACTTCTGTCTGCTGTTGCCGAATCCGACACCGGTGATCCCCCCGGACCCGATTGCGATGATCGACTGACGATTCTGATAGACTTCGTTTTCGTCCGCGGCCTCGGTCTCACCCTCCCGTTTGTCGTCCGGGTTCTGTTCGGAGTTTAACGTCGCAAATATATTCAGGCGTGTCCCGACATGCGAAAAGTTATCCGCAAGTTTCTTCTTGTCCGATTCCTTCGCGAAAATCATAAACGCAGAAAGCGCAACGACAAAAACAAGCAGCAATATGATTCCGCCGTAAAACCACGATCGAAGCTTGATACCCGATACAAAAAAACACACCGCAGTAATGACAAGCACAATAATGAAACATGACATGTGCGGTTGCATAACCACAAATGAAAGGCAAATCAGTATCGCCATAAACGGCAGTGCCAAATCAACAAATCCGTCGAATATCCCCTGCACCTTCGGATTCGCACATCGTAGCTTGCCCGCTTTTCTCAATCGAACGATAAACGACCGGTAACCGGCGATACAAAAGACGATTGCGACCTTCACAAACTCTGAGGATTGAAAGGTTCTTCCGCCGATTTCCAGCCATCTTCGAGATCCGCCGTACACCGCGCCAAACTTCCACGTAATCACAGCGAGAGCCAACGCAAGCACATATGCAACGATAAAAAACGGCAAATGGTCGAAAACGCGGATAGGAATGAAAAGTAATACCAATACGATACCGATACCCAACAGCGTCCACTGAGCTTGATTCATGACGTAATAGAGCGGATTTTGCTCCATCGCATATCCACGCGACATACTGGCTGAAAAGAGCATGATCATGCCGTAACAAATCAAAACGAAGGTTAAGAGCAAAACCGGAATATTCATCCGATACGGACTTTGAACCTCTATTACATCGGCTTTTCGCTCCAGAAGAGATTTGTCGACTATATTATTCATGATCGTTCTTCCTTTTCGACGGAAATCGGTCCGCCGTCCAAACGAATGATCGCTTCGGAGACAAGATCGAACCGGAAAGAATGGGAAGCGTTGCATAAGAGCACATCGTATGGCAAGAGATCTCCGATCAAGACATCTGTGAGCTGATCTCTGTCTGCAAACACCTTCACCGGTATCCCGGGGCGAACGGACAACGCTCCTTCACGGACCTTTTCGGCAAACTCTCCGCATACATAGATACAATCAATGCCGGATTCAGCGGCCCCCGCTCCGATCTCATAATGTAATTCGGAAGCGTACCCTCCGAGTTCAAGCATTCCGCCGATCGCTGCGATTTTCCTTCTCGCGCCCGAAATCATCGCAACATTCTCAAACGCCGCCATCATCGACTCCGGACTCGCGTTATAAGCATCATCACAAACCGTGAACCGTTTGGTCTGAATGATTTTCCCGCGTCCACTCATCGGATGGTAGTTTTGTAATGCGAGACAGGCTGACTCCGGATCCACGCCCGCAAATCGGGCGCACATAATCGAAATCATCGCGTTCTTGATGTGATGTCTGCCCGTCGCCCGGATACGAAGGCTGATTGTTTGCTCGGTTTGTTTATCGTCGACAATCACGGCATCGAAGGATGTACCCGTTTCGCTCATAACCATGCGGTCAGCGTGCACACAAAAATCGGTTTGTAAAGTTTCACACGACTTTGCCGTCCAGGCTGCGGCAGCCAATTGCCGCCAACGACGATTCGAGGGCTCTGAAACATACCCGGAAAGAAACGGATCATCTCCGTTTATAATCAAAATGCCTTCCGGCCCAAGCCCTTCGCAGATTTCCATTTTTGCGGCCAAAATACTCTCCCGGCTACCGAGCAACTCGATGTGCGATACCCCGATATTCGTTACAACTGCGATATCAGGGGCGGCAATCCCGGTGAGAACGCGAATTTCCCCCAATTGCCTCATACCCATTTCGAGTACGATTATTTCCGTGTCTTCCGGTGCGGCCAGGATCGTTGACGGTAACCCGATTTCATTATTGTTGTTTGCTGTTGTAACGTGTGTTCTGTAAGATGACGCCATGGCCAATGCGATCATTTCTCGGGTCGAAGTTTTTCCGACACTGCCCGTAACGGCAATCACTTTACAACCGAGTCTTTTTCGACGGTATTTTGCCAAATCCTGATATGCCTTGAGGGTGTCCGGAACAATGATACCAACGGATTGCTCCGGCAGACACGCTTCACGGGAGATCATAAATACCTTTCCCCCCTTGTCTGAGACTTCTTTACAGAATTGATGTCCGTCAAAATGTTCTCCGACCAGGGCGACAAAGAGATTTCCGGGTTCGACGGCACGTGAATCCGTGCATACTCCGGATATTGTAATGCTTTCATCCTTAATACCGGTACGATTTATCGCTAATCCGCCGACGGCGGATGCTATTTCTTTCAGCGTAAACTCTGCCATGATTATCCCCTGTCCCGTTTATCTGTAATACGCGAGAAAACTTCCGCCGCTGTCTCCGCATCGTCAAAATGAATCACTTGATCCTTGAATATTTGATAATTCTCATGACCCTTACCGGCGATGATCACAAAATCACCGGGAGCAGCTTCCATAATCGCTTTCTCAATGGCAGTCTTTCGGTCCGGCTCAACGATAAATTTGCCGCCGGTCGGTATAATTCCTTCCAAAATTGCGTTTATGATTTCCATCGGCTCTTCGTCTCGGGGATTGTCCGAAGTAACAAACGTCAGGTCGCTCAATCTGCCGGCGACCCTTCCCATTTCCGTGCGTCTCGTTCCCGAACGATTTCCGCCACATCCGAAAACCGTGATCAGACGGCCGGTACAATATTCCCGAAGAGTATCCAGAAGGATCTCCAGACTGGCAGCGTTGTGCGCGTAATCAACAAGAGCGGTAATTCCCATATGATTCGGAACGTTTTGAAGTCGACCCGGCACGGCGACCTTTGCGAGCGCTCTCCGAACTTCCTCGAAAGGAATCCCCGAAAGTCCGGAAATCGCGATGGCACAAAGTGCATTATAGATATTGAACCGTCCAGGTAAACCGATGAATACCGTTCCGTTGTACCATGGGCTTCGCAGTTCGATTTCTGTTCCGTTGATCCCGTCGCGAACGATGTGTATTTCCGAAACGGCTCTGCAGTCGCATTCTTCTGATAATCCATAGGTATATACGGGACAATGATCTCTCGCAAAATCGACGACTTCACGTCCGACCGAACAGTCAAGATTCACAAGCGCATTTTTGCTCTGCTTGAAAATCAACAGCTTCGCCTCCAAATATTCCTTCATATCGGCATGTTCAGCGGCACTGATGTGATCCGGATAAAGATTTGTAAATGCACTGACTTGAAAATCGATCCCGTACACGCGTCCGAACGCCAAGCCGAGCGAAGAGACCTCCATCACACAACTATCCGATCCGGTGTCCGCCATTTCCTTCAGAATCAACTGAAGATCAACGGCTTCCGGAGTAGTCCTCTTTGCCTGCTTGATTTCTCCGCCGATGATGTTGGCGATCGTACCGATAAGGCCCGTTTTCTTCCCTGCTTCCGCGAAGATATTATAAATCATGTATGTTGTTGTCGTTTTTCCTTTTGTTCCTGTTATGCCGATCATTTGAAGAGAAGAAGCCGGATGATCGTAAAAAGCGATACTCATCTTGGCAAGGGCAATTCGAGTGTCATCAACACCGATAAAGGTTACATCGCTTTCCTTCGACATTTCAAGGATTTGATCCCGATCGTAAAGATTTTCATCATTATTGATCACAACGGCAGATACACCCTTCGAAATTACTTCGGGTATATACGAATGGGCATCTACGATGTGCCCGTGGATACAGACGAAAACACCACTTGGCGAAGCCTGCCTTGAATCATACGAAATTTGGGAAACTTCCGTGTCCGGGTTTCCCGCGATCAGCCGGTAATTCAAATCACCGATCAGGCTTCTCAATGTATGCGTCATATCCGTTTACTCCATTATCAGTTCGATTATCGTACCGGCCGGTACCGTTATCCGTTGCGGTACATTCGCCTGATTTCCCTGTTCATCGCCATCCGTCGTCCCGCCATCAGCGACATCAACGTCATCCGGATCAATAGCCGAAGAAGAGTCTGCTAACTCCTGATCGGGACTCACGGGCGGTTCGGATTCGTCTCCGTTTCCGGGAACCGCATATCCATACTCCGGATTTTGAGAAATGACTACTCCTTCCGAATTTCCGCGAATAGTAACGTTCACCCCCGAATCCGCGGCAAGTCTGAGGCATTCGTTAATATTTTTACCTGTAAAGTCCGGCACCATTACCTGTCGCTGGATCGTAGTCTCCTGTTCCGTCGAGTACAGAACGATCGTACCGTTTCGATACAAAATGCTCGGCGATGCCGGGAACGTAAAGGTAACGGTCTGATCATCCGTCATATTATCCTCACCGATGAGAACTGTAAACCCCTCTTTGTATAGTGTCCTTCTCGCTTCCTTGATCGTCATTCCGACGACTTCCGGAAATTTATACTTGGTGGTCATTTTTTTATAGTCGTCCGCCGTCAGAATTCTCTTGACATCCATATATTCAAGCGTATCGGCAACAATCCGGGCTGCCACTTTTGTAGCTGCGCTGGATCCGAGCTCTTTATCCTCGGGTTTGTTGATGACCACCAGCACGACGATCTCAGGATTGTCATACGGAGCATAACATCCGAATGACAATACGTGCATGCCCTTGTCATCTCCCACATCTATGGTTGAGGTGCTGGTTTTTCCGGCGACACGATAGCCTTCAACATAACCGGCGGTTCCGGTTCCTTCCGTAACGACCGTCTTCATCATCGCCTTCACGCGATCCGCCGTAAGTTCGGAAAAAATGGTCTTCATCGGCTGAGGCTTAAATTCCTTAATAATATTCCCGTATGAGTCGGTAAGATATTTGGCGAGTTGAGGCTTCATCAGTGTTCCTCCGTTAACAAGCGCGCAATAGACATTTGCCAACTGAAGAGGAGTGACTGTGGATGATTCGCCGAAAGAAAGAGTCGATAAATCGACGATATTCGGATTCAGATGGAATATTCCTATTTCCTCGGCGGGAAGATCAACTCCGGTCTTTTCATAGAACCCGAAATTTCTGACGTACTGGTAATATTTCTTGATGCCGATACGTTGTGCCAACTGAACGAAAATTGGATTGCAGGAGCGTTCGAACGCCTGCTTCAGAGTTTCAATCCCATGATTTCCGCCGTCATGCTCTCTCCAACAGGATATTGTATGCATTTCGGATACTTCAATCGGTGCATCGCTGAACAGTTCGTCCTCGTACGTCAGGCCTTCCTCCAGCGCAATCGCCGTCGTCAGGACCTTAAAGGTCGATCCCGGCTCATACGTGTCTGAAATCGCTCGATTTCGCCATACAGAGGACATGAGATAATCCATACGGTCCGCCTCGGATAACGACTCCCAAAGGAACGAATTCATCATTGGAGGGCACGCCCTGGGAGCATTCAAATCAAAGTCGGGTGTTGAAACCATCGCTAAAACCGCACCGGTATAAGGATCCATCACGATTGCACTGACGCCTTCTTTGGGAGAGTATGCGTAATACGCTTCCTCACAGGTTTTTTCGGCGATTTTTTGAATATTCAGGTCGATATTCAAAACGACGTTGTACCCGTCTGTCTTTTCGATGGTCGTCGGCGGCGAGTAAGGAAGCGCTCCGCTGTAATTATCGACTTCAACATAGGTGTAACCTTCGGTGCCCGACAATATCGAATTGTAATAGGCCTCAATGCCGTATTGACCGATAAGCGTCGTATTGCTTTGATCCGCATAGCCGACCACCTGTGCGGCCAGATCCGAATAAACATAATACCTCTTGGGTACCGGATCGATCTTAACTCCGCCGATATTATTCTCGGAAAGGAAACTCTTCAGCAATTCCATGTCGTCGCGATTGATTTTCTTCGCCAACTGGATATATGTCGCGTCTTTGTTTTGCAGGGACTTAAGCACAGATGCGGGATCCAGGTGAAGATATTCGGCCATCTTTGCGGAAATCTCTTCCGGTGTAACAGTTCCTTTTATCGACCGTACATCCTTAGGTGTCACTCCGATCGTATATTCATAAGTAGTGCTCGCCAACACGTTTCCGTTCACATCCAGTATGTCGCCTCGAATCGGCACATCACGAATACGCCTCCAGTGCATTTGCGATGCCAGAAGAGCGTACTTATCATGTGATACGACCTGCAACTCGTACAACTCTGCCACGAGAATCACCGCGAATATCGTCGCGATAATCCCGACAAGAAAAACCCACACTTTCTTTTTGATCGAAAGCGTGGACCTGTTCTCTTCGCTCGATTCATGATCATGCGGTCGGCTCAAAAGAGCCTTAGACGGATCATCGGGCGCGGCCTTCTTCCGCGATTGTTGCTCGTTCAAAGCTCTGCCCCTTTCAGTCTTCATTCAGATAGTATTTTGCCAAATCCTCCTTGGCTTGTGCAAGTGCAGCGGGCGATATTTCAAACATGTTATATGAATTGCCGGTAATCAATTTATCGCCGTTGCCGACCGAAACGCTAACGATCTGACTCGTTCCCGGCTTCTGCATGCCTAATCGTTCACACGCTTCGGAACGTATCATATCAAGGTCGGTTCCGAGAATCATTCCTTCCTTGATTTGCGCGGTTTCCTGGCGAATCGCGTCGATCTTCTTCGTTGCCGCGTTGTTCTGGAAATTCAGGCTGGCAATTTGTGCCTGTCTGAAAAGCACGAATGCAAACATTCCCGAAATAACGACCACGGCCATAATCACCGCAAGGCTCTCTTTTAACCTTTTTCTCGATACGCTTCTTTCTTTTTGCTTGTATTTTTTGATCAGTTCCGCTCGGTGCTTCCTCTGCTCTTCCTGTTCGCGGCGCTTTTTTTCCTGCTCGGAAATCTTACTCTTGCGTTGAGGATTAAGCTTCGGTGCTGCCGAACCGATTACGGAACGCTCCGAATAACCGCGAGGCATTATATTGCTCTTCGGTGCTTTTTCCGGATACATATTTTCTATCATGTCCCATTCCTTTAAAGCCAAGTTATCCATTTCTCTTCGTTCCTCTCAAAAATTCTCAATTTTGCGCTCTTCGACCGTTTGTTGATTTTTATCTCTTCCGGGCTTGCCGTGATCGGTTTTTTCGTAATACTTCTACCCAATGATTTTCGATTACAAATGCATACCGGAAATTCTCTCGGACAGACACAGGGCGTCTCCAATTTACGGAATGCTTCCTTCACCAATCGATCTTCCAGCGAGTGAAAGGAGATGACCGCGAAACGCCCTTTCACATTCAGCCGACTCGGCAACGTTTCCAGAAGTTCCGATACTGATAAGAGCTCGTTATTCACTTCGATCCGTATCGCCTGAAATGTCCTTCTTGCCGGATTCTGGTCTTCTTTCCTGGATTTGGACGGCATTGCTCTTAAGATGATCGCGGCTAACTCCGAAGTCGTCTCGATCCGTTTACTCTTTCGGCACGCTTCGATTGCTCCGACAATTCTTCCGGCAAATCTTTCTTCTCCGAAATCCCTCAGAATCGTGATCAGCCGGTCCGAAGAATATTCGTTTACTACCTTCGCCGCCGTAAGTTCCTGCTTATCGTCCATCCTCATGTCCAAAGGCCCGTCGGATCCGTACGAGAAACCTCGCTCCAATGTGTCCAACTGATGCGAAGACACACCCAGATCCGCAAGCGCTCCGTCGATTTGTTCAATTTCCAACTCGTCCAACACGCTTCCGATTCTCGAAAAGTCAGTTTTCCTGAGAATCCAATTGCTCCCGGAATCAGCTTCTGAACGCAAGCGTTCGCATTCGGCAAGCGCCCGATCATCCTTATCCAACGATATCAAGGTTCCATTCGGTCCGAGCCGACTGAGTATTCCCAGACTGTGTCCTCCGCCCCCGGCCGTACAATCCACATAAATCCCGTCGCGTCGAATCTCAAGAGCTTGCATGCACTCTTCAAAAAGAACCGGACGATGTGAAAAATCAGAGTCCCGTGACATTGTATCCTGTCAAATCAAGCTCCATAACCGAGCTCAACTCCGCCTTTTCCCGCTCATAAAAATTCTTCGAGCAGATGTCAAGCTTGTCACCGATATTGATGATGCTCACTTCGTCGCCGGGCTTCGTTCCGATATGCCCCCAAAGCTCGTCGGAAACAGAAATTCTCCCTTGCGAATCGACATCGCACGGAAGCGCTTCTCCGACAATCAGCCTCATCACACGCCGAACCTTCGGATCCATACTGTTAAGATCTTCAAATTGCTCCCGTATCCTGCGAAAACGGTCGTCAGTATAAACGGAAAGGTATCCGCCATCCAGGCTGAGGGTCACAACGACGTTCCGACCCAAACTCTCCCTGAGTTTGGATGGAATGAATATTCTTCCTTTAACGTCGATTTTGTTCGTAAAACGCGCCATCAGTTTTCCCCGGTTTCCACAGACTTTTCCCCACTATTCACCACATATAGGAACATCTGCACCACAATTCACCACTTGATTGTATTTTACACATCCCCGGACCGCATTTCAAGTCTTTTTTAACCGAAAATCCCCGATTATCGGACTTTTTCACCGGTTCTTACGAAATAACACGAGCTTTCTCCGATATCGCTCCCCATATTTACCGGCGCGCAAAAAAACCGGGTAACAACCCGGCTTTTCGAGAAAAATATAAATGGCTATCGTTAATTTCTTTCTATGCTTCTTTCCATTGAAATGTTCAGAATGATACCGAACGAGATGAAATTAACCAGCAATGCAGATCCGCCCAAACTGATGAACGGGAGCGGGATACCGGTGATCGGCAGGAGGCCCACACTCATACCCATGCTTTCAATAAAATGAAAAGCAAACGCTCCGGCCAAACCGATGACTGTATAAGTGTAAGACTTTTGAGATGCTTTTGAAGCAACATATATGCTTCTGGTCAAAAAGAAGAATGCAAGGATGACGACCATAGTTGTTCCGATAAATCCCATGTGCTCAGAAATTGCGGTATAGATGAAGTCGGCCCATTTGACCGGAACATTAACCACCTCACCGGTTCGGTTCCCGATTAATCCGCCGGAAGCAATCGCTTTCTTGGCTTGAATCAAATTGTATTCACCCTTGGGATCGGATCCCGCAAATACGAATGATAAAATTCTGGATTTCTGTATTGACGTGAATACAAAGTTCCAAAGGATCGGGATAACTCCGACGATCACCGCGGAAATACCCAAAAAGAGGTACCGGTACTTAATGCCCCATATGAAAATCATACACATCAAAGCGAAAATAATGACCATTGCGGTACCGAAGTCCGGCTGTCTCAAAATCATGAGTAACGGCAGTCCGTCCACCAGGGAAATAAACATAAATCCCTTCACGATCGTTATCTCTTTGTTCTTGATCGCTTCCAGATAATATGCCGTGACGATGATCATTCCGATTTTTGCGATTTCTGAGGGCTGAAAGGTTCCGATAAACGGAAGGTTCAGCCATGAATCCGCACCCCATTGGTCGACCATTGAGAAACTGTCGACAAAGACCAGGAGCAATAGGAGTATGGACGCAATATAAATGATCCACCCGATCGCCTTCAGAAAGTGTGTGTCGATCAAGCAAATAAATAAGGCAATCGCCATGCCGAGAACCGCCGCAGCCGCTTGTCGGTAAAGAATCGACGGATAATCATCAAATCCACTGGAAAGAACTTTGTTGAGAACATATATTCCAATCAGAGACAACAATAATATCGGAATCACCAACCAGTAATCCACTGATCGAAAATAGTTGCGCCGCAACAAAATGATTCCGGATTTACCGCCACTCATAATAAACCGCCTATCCGACCGGATCGGTTTCGGTGGAGTCAGCGTCATTCTCGACTCCGGATTCCGTTTCTGCCTGACTTTCGGGGGATAAATCAGTGTTGATCGGTGCTTCTTCCAGAGTCTCCGACTCTTTTTCCGTATCCGCTTCCGCTTGAACTACTGTATCAACTTCTGCCTCTGCCTTATTCATGTCTTCTGCTTCTGCCTTATTCGCATCTTCTGCATCGGGCTCAATGTTCTCGGAAACTTCGGTCATAGTACGTTCATTGACCTGCTCATCCGCTGCGAAGCGACCTTGACCGGAAAAAAAGTTTTCAACCGGTTGTGTCTCACGCTCCCAACCCCTTAAACGACTGATGACGACCAGCGTGATCCCCACGACAACCATCATCACGGAGGTAACCTGCGACAGCCGTAAGCCGGTTTCGCCGATATACAGAGAGTCGGTTCTCAGCCCTTCAATTAAAAAGCGAACGACTCCGTGGAGAACCAGATAGCCGGCCGTGGTGGTAAAAGCGAATTTGCTCCTATTCCGTATGATTAAGAGGATCGCGAAAACTACAAACATTGCCAACGACTCGTATAAAAATGTCGGGTGAACGGGAATATTGGGGTCCTGAGTCGGACAGAAAGCACTCAAATACCATGACACACTTTCACTTGTCATGCCCCAAGGAAGGCTCGTATTTGTTCCAAACGCTTCCTGATTGAAAAAATTCCCCCACCTCCCGATCGCTTGCCCGAGCGGAATATAGACGATGCAGTAGTCAAAAACGATATGGGCGGGAATCTTTCTGACCCTCGCCAAAATGTATCCTGCAAGGATCGCGGCCAAAACACCGCCGATAACCCCGAGTCCGCCGTCACGGATATTGATGATGCGAAGAAGGTCTCCGTCATATTGCTTCCACTCGCTTAACACATAATACAGACGCGCGCCGACAATCGCAGCCGGAAAGCATACGAGCGCGATATCGATCGTCAGATCAGCCGAAAAATGGTTCTTCTTTGCTTGAAGTATCGCAAGCAACACGCAGATAAACAAAGCCGATGCCAGGATAATCCCATACCAGTAAATGTTTACGGATCCGACGCTGAAAGCGACACGATCGACTTGGAGCCCCTCAATCCCCAACCCGGGGAAACTGACCTTTTCGGGAGCGAGAAGAATTGTACTCATCATCTGTGTCTCCTTATTAAGATTAATCCCTGATTCCCGCCGGACCGGAGAGGTGATTATCGTCGGAACGGCAGGACGGGAACTAAATAATCATAGCACATCCTTGAAAATATTCGAATAGTCCGGATGACTGCCGTGATACGCTCGGGCCTCGTCGACATCCTTCATCACCTGAATCCGTAACTCCTCAATGCTCTCAAAGCGCTTTTCCTTACGCAGTTGACCGATCGGATAGACTGTAATTCTCTTTCCGTACAGCTCCAATTTTACACCCAGAGCTGTCGTTTCCAGAAGAGGATAAACCTCATTATCGGATACAGTCGGTCTCAATCCGATATTGGAGACCGCCGGGTAATAGTTGTCTTCGAATCTCAAAAAGGAAGTATACACCCCGAAATCGGGAATGACTTTCCCTGACGGGATCCCGATATTCGCGGTCGGAAAACCCAGAGTGCCTCCAAGGCCTCTCCCCCTCATGACCTCGCCCTCATAAGAAACCGGCCTACCCAGAAGTTCATGTGCGGTAATCATGTCCCCCGAAAGGATTCTTTCTCTGATCCAAGAGCTGGATATCACCCTGTCGTTGAATAGCTCCGGCGGCACCAGAACCGGTCGAATTCCCTTCCCCTCGGCCCATCGCGTCAGAAATTCGGAGTCGCCCTCGCGATTTGCGCCAAAATGATAATCCTCGCCGGCCAATACGACCTTCGCATTCAAGATTCGGGAAACATATTCTTCCAGAAAATCACCGGCCTTCATCGCCGCGAGACTGTCTGTGAACGGAAAAACCGCTACATTTTCTACGCCCGCCTTGTGAATTAACGCGCAACGTTCCGCGAGCGTCGTAATCAAACCGTCTCCGCCCGTCGCGAATATCTTCGATTTCGGCGTGTTCGAAAACGTGTGCGCGACCGCTACAACTCCGGTTTCCTCCGCAAGGCCCCTTAATAGCGAAAAGAGTTTCCGGTGTCCGAGGTGGACTCCGTCAAAATAGCCCAAAGCTACCGCACTCCCGCTCGAAAATGCTTCTTCGAAGCCGTCGGGCATTAAGAGTCCCCCGTGATATTCTTCTCGAAAAGCCCAAGTCTTCAAATCGCGTCCAGCATCCTTTCGATTCTCAATACCCCATTATCGCCGACACTCGACGGATATACAATCGCAATAAGTCTATTTCCGATCACCGCACGGTATCTCGTGGTTTTTTCGTCGGTGGAATCATCCGTTTTTTCTTCATCGTCCGATATTGGGGAATCCGATACGTTCATTCTTCCTTCAAACTCAGTCAACGGGATCTGCCGCCCGTTACGAACATGTTCCGCCTCATTTTCGGTTAATTCAAGGATCGGCAGGTGCCGGACGCAAATCTCTTCATCGAGAAAAAGCATGCCGAGTGTGCCTTCCTCGTTCGCTCGGGCAACCTCCTCTGTGGTATGGGCGTCACGGATATCAAAAACCCCGCAGCGCGTCCTTCGAAGACGAACCGCGTATGCGCCGAACTCTGACTTTCTGCCCAAATCCTCGCATATCGTTCTGATGTATGTCCCCTTTGAACAAGAAATCAAAAACTCAACTTCCAAGTATGGTTCAGCGACGATTCCGGTCACACGGCAATCGAATATCCGGACGGTTCTGGGTTTCAGCTCAACTGGAATTCCTTTTCGAGCATATTCATAGGCTTTTTTACCGGCAATCTTTACCGCCGAATAAGCCGGAGGAGTCTGCTCCAGAATTCCGGGTAACTCCTCGAAAAGTTTTCGAATCGACGAGTAGTCGCTCTTACGCATCTCGGCAAGTTCATCCTCGTCCGGCATTCGCCCGCCGTAGAGTTCTCCCTCGGAATCCTGTGTTTTGGAGTAAGAGCCGAAACGAACGGTGCAAAGGTATTCCTTGGTATCATTTTCGAGATATCTCAACAACCGGGTCGATTTACCGACGCACAAAGGTAAAACTCCTGTCGCAAAAGGATCAAGGGTTCCGCTATGGCCGATTTTCTTAACACCGGTCATTCTGCGGAGCATAGCTACAACCTGAAACGAGGACATTCCTTCCGGTTTATCCATAATGATGACGCCGGATGGTAAGGGTTTGAATAAATCATTCATTTTCCGGAAAAAATGCCGCGGCTTTTTCGATGATCAATTTGCACACCTCGTTCACGGAAAGATTCTTGACCGAGAAACCAGCCGCGCGATGGTGTCCGCCGCCTCCGAAAGACTCGGCAAAAGTAGCCGAATCAAAGGGCTCTCGGCTCCTGACGTTTACCCGGATCTCATTCTCATCCGATTCACGAACAACAAAAGAAACCTGGACACCTTCAATATCGCGAAGGCTGGATACCAGGCCGTCCGTTGCGTAGTCCGTCGTATTGGTATCCCGAAGCATCTCTTGAGTAATCACGGTCATTGCAAGTCTTCCGTCATAAAACATCTTCGCGCCCGACATTGCTTTGGCTATGAGCTTCATTCTCTCCACACTGGTAGAGTCGAAAAGGTGATATGCGTTAATAAAGACATTCGCACCATTTTCAAGAAGCTCTGCCGCGGCCCTTAGTGTGTCCGGAGTCGTGTTCTGAAACGAAAAGCGTCCGGTATCGGATTGTATTCCGACCATCAAAATGTTCGCGACAAACGGATCCATAAGCGGGATACCGGTCTTTTCCTCCAGTCGGCGAATCAGCTTGAGCACCAATTCGGCTGTTGAGGCTGAAGAGGATACGATGTATCGCACACCCGAATCCCCCTTGCTCGAGACATGATGATCGATAACGGCAGTTTGCTCAGCGGCGGAAAAAAGCACTCCGGAATCACCCATACGGCTTGCCTCGGAGCAGTCTACGGCTACGGCGACCGGCAAAGATTTTTCTTTTTTTACGATAATTTCCGGATCAAAAATCATAAGAAGATCTTCGGGAATTTCCATGAACGCGAGTCGATCCGGGACCGGCTCATCCATACAAACGGAAGAATAGATACCAAGTTTACGAAGCACCGAAGCCAACGCCGCCGCCGACCCCAGGCAATCTCCGTCAACACGTAAATGCGGGAATACAAGGATCTCTTGCGAAGTTCCCCGAAAGCTCAAGAGAAAATCCGTCAATTCATTCAGACGCTCATTCACGCGTGCTGTCCTCCCGGATAGTCTCATCGATCAACCGCATTAAGTTCATACCCTTTTCGATCGACTCATCGATAACAAACTGGATATCCGGTGCGACACGCAGATTAATTCTTTGACTGACCTCTCTCCGAATGAAGCCGGAAGCGCTTGTTATCGCTTCCTTCAGATCCTGCTTGCCTTTCTCGTCTGCCAATACGGACAGAAAGACCTTCGCGTGTGACAGGTCGTTCGACATCTTCACCTCAACCACGGAAGTCATCAGAGGGATCCGCGGATCCTTGACGTCATTCCTCAGAATTTCGGAAATAATCTTTCGCATTTCGTCTCCGACGCGAAAGGCACGATCTTTTCTCATATTCGTCTATCGCTTCGAGATTCGCGGACGGGGATTACTTTCGTACGATCTCCCTCATCTCAAACGCCTCGATTACGTCTCCTTCCTTAATGTCGTTGTAATTCTCGATCGAGATACCACATTCATATCCCGTCATGACTTCCTTCACGTCGTCCTTGAAACGTTTGAGTGAAGCAAGCTTACCCTCATGTACTACGATCCCGTTGCGGACGATACGAACCTCGGAAGATCTCAAAACCTTACCGTCGGTCACATAAGCGCCTCCGATCGTACCCACGTTGGAAACTTTGAAGATTTGTCGAATTTCAATATGACCGAGGATCGCTTCTTCGTACTTCGGCTTAAGCATACCCTTCATTGCGGCCTGAACATCCTCAATGGCATTATATATAACGCGGTAGAGTTTGATATCGACACCGACTTCCTTCGCCTTTTCGGCAATACCGACTCCGGGACGAACATTGAATCCGATAATGACCGCGTTCGACACATCCGCCAAAACGATATCCGACTCGGTAACGGCACCAACACCGCCGTGAATAACCTTGACGTGAACCTCTTCGTTTGAAAGCTTTTCGAGCGATTGTGTCACGGCTTCAACGGATCCCTGAACATCCGCTTTTACGATGATGTTCAAATCCAGAATCTCACCGGCAGCCAAGGTTTCAGCGAGCGTTTCCAGTGTCATTCTGGAAGATTTACGCAGTTGATCTTCACGTTGCTTGGTTCTTCTCTTATCAACCAACTGTCTGGCCACTTTCTCGTCGGTGACGGCATAGAAGAGTTCACCGGCTTCGGGAACTTCGGACAAACCGAGAATCTCTACCGGTATCGACGGCCCCGCTTTCTTGACCATACTGCCTTTGTCGTCCGTCATCGCGCGAATTCTGCCGACAATCGAACCGGTAACGATCGCGTCGCCGTTATGCAGGGTTCCGCGCTGGACCAGAACGGTGGCGACCGGTCCTCTGTTCTTATCGAGTTTGGCTTCGATAACGGTACCCTTCGCCTGTTTATTCGGATCAGCCTTCAAATCCATAACATCCGCCGTTAATAATACCATTTCCAGAAGTTCATCAATTCCGTCGCCGGTATGAGCGGAAACAGGAACCATAATCGTCGATCCGCCCCATTCTTCCGGAATAACGCCATGCACAGAAAGTTCTTGTTTTACCTTGTCCGGATTGGCCCCGGGGCGATCCATCTTGTTGATTGCGACAACAATTTCGGTATTGGCGGCCTTAGCATGATTAATTGCTTCAACTGTCTGAGGCATAACACCGTCATCTGCGGCGACAACCAAAATTGCGATGTCCGTAACCTGAGCGCCTCTTGCGCGCATGGTGGTAAACGCTTCATGTCCGGGCGTGTCCAGGAAGGTAATCGGCCGATTCTTCAACCGTACGGTATAAGCACCGATATGCTGGGTGATTCCTCCCGCTTCGCCTTTAACGACTGAAGAGGAGCGTATCTTATCCAGAAGAGAGGTTTTTCCGTGATCTACGTGTCCCATAACGACGACAACCGGAGGTCTCGCCTGCAGGTTCTCATCCGTATCCGCGGTATCATCGAAGAGAATATCCTCTTCGGTGACTTCGACCAGAAGTTCAGTCGTGATTCCAAATTCTTCGGCAATCAGAGTCGCCGTATCGAAATCGATCTCCTGATTGATGGTGGCAAGAACCCCGAGTTTCATGAGTTTCTTGATTATTTCGGCGGAACGCTTCTGAATTCCCTCTGCAAAGTCCTTCACGGTAATGCTTTCCGGAATTTGAACATGCGTAAGAACAGCCTTCTGTTGTTGTTGTTGTCCGGGAAAGCCCTTCTTTCTCGAAGCGGGGCGGCGACCCTTCGGCTTTGAGCGATAAAGCGCTTCAAGCGTCGACTCATCGGATAAAATTTCGTTGGCTTCCCTGCCGGAAATCGCCGAGTTCACAACTCTCATGTTGTCCGCCCTGCGGCTGGTCTGAGCCGTAGCGGGCTTGCCGGGATCCTTCTTGGAATCCTTAGCCGGATCCTTTCGACTCTTCTCAAAGGCATCACGAGCCGCGAAATTAGCCTTTTCTTTTGTAATTTCAGGGGGGAGATCCGGCTTATCAGTCTTCGGCGGGCCCCTGTGGCCGACGGGACCGCGAGATTGCGAATCGTCGTCTTTTCCCATGGGTCCTGCGGGTCTGCGCGGCGGATAACCGCCCGGCCGGGGTCGGTTCTGTCCGTAACCGGGAGCCTGAGAAGTACCGGAATTATATGCGCCTTCTCTTCCTGAAGGACGAATAAAAGTCGAGCGTGACGTGGTAACGACTCCTCCGGGGCCCCGTTGTGTTTGTTGCGGGGCGGGAGCCGGCTTCGGCGCATCCGTTCGAACCGGTGCGGCCGGCGGAACTTCCGTCTTGGCCGGCACTGCGGAAACAGTTTCGGTCTTTACATTCTTGACGGCGGGGATCTCCTCCGCGACGGGCTCAACGGGCTTTGCGGCGGGAATGATTTCCGCTTCCGGTTTAACCTCCGCGGGCGGAGATTTGATTTCGGGAGCCGCGACAGCTTCGACAGCGGTCTTCTCGTCCGCAGTCGGTTCATCCTTGGGAGGACGTGCTTTCTTGTTTACTCGTCCGACCCGAAGTGTTTTGGTTCCCGAGATACCGCTGACGATAATTTCGGGGCCGGAAATATCCTGCTTCTTGTCGTGAGCTTCCATGCCCTCCTCGGGCTTCATTCCGGCTTTGTCTTTCGTGTCTGTCATGAACTCCTCCTAAAATACTACGTTTCTGTCAGCACATATAATAACATTATTTTATTGAATCGTACTCATCCATTAATCTCAACAACTGTTCGGCAAACCCTTTATCGGTTACAGCCAAAACGGCCCTGTCCCTTTTTCCTAACTGATTGCCGAGCTTGTGCTTGCTCGAGAATCGCCGCAAAACAATTCCCTTATCCTCCGACAGGCGATATAAAAGCCGCGTTGTGCCTTCGGCCGCATCATCCGCAACGATAAACAAAAACACCTTTTGTTTCCCTGAAGCGGCAGATACGGCATCCGCTCCGGAAACTACCTGTCCCGCTCTTACGGCCAGTCCGAGGAAAGAAAGAATCCGGTCCTCGTTGACTACCTTATGAGTGCGCGCAGACGCCGGTGATCCGGTCTGATTCAAATTCTTGCCGGATGCGGACTCGGCTCCCGGGGACTCCGCCCGTTGAAGCAATGCCTTCAATTCGTCGGAGATTCCTTCTTTGCAAGAGCCCTTCAGACTTTTCTCGATTCGATGCGCCTTAATTGCCGCCTCCATGCAAGCTACGTTTTTGCAAACATACGCTCCCCTTCCGGCCATCCGACCGGTCGGATCGACTTCAATCGTACCGTCGGAAAGTAAAACAACGCGAACCAATTCGCTCTTGTTCTTCCTCTCCTTACACGAAACGCAGAGCCTCTGCGGAATTTTCTTCACGGCAGCACCTCGTCACTTCTCAGGCTTCGCCATCGCCGGCATCATCCTTGGTGTCAGCGACAACCGGGTCAATGGTACTCGGAGCATCTTCACTTGTTTCTTCCGAAGACGCGTCGGTTATATCATCGGTGCCTTCCTCGGCTACGGTGAACTTGGACATGAATTCTTCCTGCAACAGTTCTCTGTATTGTGTCTCGCTCTTGATGTCAATTTTCCATCCGGTAAGTCGCGCCGCAAGCCGAACATTTTGGCCGGCTCTTCCGATCGCGAGTGAATACTGATGATCCGGCACGACGACCTTCGCATTCAATTCGTGCGTTCCGTCGGTACGGGTAACGATTTCGGTATCAACACGAACTACCTTAGCCGGAAGAAGCGCATTACTGATAAAAATGGCGGGATCTGAATTCCACTCGATAACATCGATCTTCTCTTCGCCCAACTCATCCATCACAGCCTGAACACGAGTTCCTCTCTGTCCGACGCAAGCACCGAGCGGATCAACGTCTTCGTCTCTCGAAAGAACGGCCATTTTGGTTCTGGAGCCGGCCTCTCGCGCAACGGAAACGATTTCAACGATACCGTTGGCGATTTCGGGCACTTCCTGCTCGAAAAGCTTACGAACAAGGTTCGGATGGCTTCTGGAAATATAAACGACAGGTCTTCCGTTATGCTCTTCAACCTTAAGGATCAGAAATTTCATGTGTTGATTAAAGTTGTATTTCTCATCCCGTACCTGCTCTTGTCGGGTGAGGGTCGCTTCCGCACGCCCAATATCCACGAAAACAAACTTGCTGTCCTTTCTCTGGATCACTCCCGACGCCAACTCGCCGATTCGGTCTGAAAACTCATCCTGAATCCTTGCGTGTTCAGCGCTCCGAAGTTTCTGATTGATCGCGCTCTTTGCCGCGTTCGCAGCCAAACGTCCGAGCGACTCGACCGGGATGGTCATCTCGATCGTATCTCCCTCTTCGAGTTCCGGATCGATTTGTTTGGCTTCTTCGATCGAAATCTGTGTCTTGGGATTATCCACAACCTCAGATACCTCTCGAACCTCGAAAACATACATCTCGCCGGTTTCCCGATCGATTTCCGCGAATACGTTATCATTTTGCCTCGCATCAGAGAATTCACGCTTAAAGGCGGCGACAATCGCCTCTTCAATCGCTTCAAATAGGACCTCCTCCTCCAGTCCTCTTTCCTTTGCCAGCAACTTAATGGCCTCGATCATCTTTTCGTTCATGAATTTTTCTCCTTCCGATATTTCAGATGAACGGTTTAGCTTATTTATTTGCGGATCGGTTCGAGCCGATCCGTCATCATGTCACTCCGGACGGAATGAACCCGTATCATTTGTCTCCGAATCAAATGAATGTTAATGCTCAGAAACGAATAACCCTGACCGCCGAAGCTATTTCAGAAAAAACAAAATCAGTCGATTTGTCGTCCGATACCAATTTTATTGAGGCATCGGTCACCTCAGAGATTGTTCCGGTATACTTCTTCGTCCCGTCTTTCGGTTGATAAAGTTTAATCTCTATTTCTTCACCGACACAACGCTCGAAATCTCTCTGTGTCTTAAGCGGGCGGGTCAAGCCCGGAGAAGACACCTCAAAAAAATCGGGGTCCGCAGACAGGGACCGCTCGAAAACAGGATCCAGGGCTTTACTGATCTTTTCGCATTCATCAATCGAGATACCGCCCTTGCGGTCGACGAAAACACGCAAAAAGTAAGCGTCGCCTTCCTTCTTATATTCGACGTCCACAAGGTCGAGCCCCATTTCCGTAACTACGGGCTCCGCAAGATCAAATGCTGATTGTGCTGTCTTGGATCTCGTTGCCATTTTCTCCCGAAAAACCCTTACAATAGAAAGAGCGGGCATCACCCACTCTCACGAAACGGTACACTACGGTTGAATTTTACCATCTTTATCTCGCATGTGCAATATAAACACGTATAAGTATGAAAAGACGCGCCGTACCCGCCATTTTTCCGCACATTGCGATACTGAAATTCTGCTTTCCGGCAACTTACACAAAAGGCAACGTGTTTTTCCTGTCTTTTGCTATTCAATTTATCCAGTTTATCGGGTAGAATGGTATTAATCCATTCCGACAAGGTCTGGAAAAATAGAAACAAGAGGAGATGATGCCCAATGATAAAAGTGATTGCCGGCGCCAAGGGCACCGGAAAAACGGCCAGACTCGTTGACGATATCAACGAGCAGGCGATCCGAGAGAGCAGCAATATCGTTTGTATCGAACGGGGAAACCGTCTGGACCGTCTCTTGAAGTATCAGATTCGATTGATCGATGTGAGCGAGTACTATTGTAACGACTACGGTCAGCTTCTAGCTTTCATTTGCGGAGTATACGCGCGAGACTACGATCTGACCCACCTCTACATCGACAGTGTATATAAGGTAGCTCAGTCGGATTCTCAGTCCGGATTCGGCGATTTTTTGGATGAACTTGAGAAATTTCTCACCGATAAACAAATAGATGTCAGCATTATTTGCAGCAGTGTCTCTGAGGGATTGGACCCGAGAATCGCAAAGTACTGCTGATTTTTTATGCGGGTGCGCAAGGTGCGTCCTGAGAAAACATTGGATTGATCACAAAGCGACCGCTTTTCGCAACCGGTCGCTTTGTGTCTTAATCAGATAAAATGGAGGTTGAAATTTATGTGGAAAGAATTCAAGGCATTTGCTCTCAGGGGCAATGTGATTGATCTGGCCGTGGCGGTCGTGATCGGCGCGGCTTTCGGAAAAATCGTTACCTCATTGGTCGATAACATTATTATGCCGGTTGTCGGCCTTTTGACGTCAGGCGTCAATTTTGCGGATATGAAAGTTGTCCTACAAGAGGTTAAGTTGGACGCCGCAGGCGAGGTCCTCAAAGCTGAAGTGGCCATCGGATACGGAATTCTGATCACCAGCATCTTGCAGTTCATCATTGTTGCGTTCGTCATCTTCATCGCTGTTAAGGGGATCAGCTCGGCTCGTACCAAAGCGGATGCATTGGCCAAGAAAGAAAAAGCAGCCGAGGCCTCCGCCGCTCCGTCTCCGGATGTCGTGCTTCTGACCGAGATCCGCGACTTGCTGAAGAAAGACTGATTTCGTTTTTTTTGATGTTTCATGTCTTTTTCTGGTCGTTTTTCGACCGAAAGGTCTCCTCGGATCGGCCTTGTGTTGTACTCGTGCTCAAATCGTGATAGGTTAAGAAGAAACGGAGGTGCGAAGATGAGGCATAATATTTCCATTCTGGTCGAGAACCATTCGGGAGTGCTTGCCCGAGTCGCCAGTTTGTTTGCACGGCGCGGCTTTAACATCGAAAGCCTCGCGGTCGGAACCACCGCCAACGCGGCGATTTCCAGAATCTCAGTTTCCGTGGTCGCGGACGATGAAGAAATTATTCAGATCGTGAAACAACTGCATAAGCTTCCGATCGTTCTCAAAGTTAAGCGTCTGGAAAGAGACGCGCACTTCACGCGGGAGCTGGCTTTTATAAAGGTAACCTGCGACGATCAAACCCGAACACCCGTTCTTCAGATCGTCGACATATTCAGGGGTCATATCGTTGATGTGTCACCGAATACCGCAACGATTGAAATTTCCGGCGACAGTGATAAAATCGAAGCGCTGATGGAATTAATTGCTCCGTTCGGAATATTGGAAGTCGTCCGGACCGGCCAAATATCCATTGAGCGAGGAGATCGTGTTCTTTCTTTGGACAGCGAGTAAAATTACCGAATTATTTAAACGGATATATCACAAGGAGGCACAACCCATGAAAAAGATCTACAAAGACTCCGAATGCAACACTCATGCCCTTGACGGCAAGAAGATTGCGATTGTCGGTTACGGAAGCCAGGGGCACGCGCACGCATTGAACCTTAAAGAAAGCGGACTTGATGTAGTCGTCGCTCTTTATGAGGGATCCGCTTCCCGAAAAGTTGCCGAGGAGGCCGGACTCCGTGTAATGACGACCGCCGAAGCGACCCGTATCGCCGATGTCATTATGATTCTGATCAACGACGAGAAACAACCGGCAATGTATGAGAAAGACATTCTTCCGAACCTGACCGCCGGCAAGGCGCTGGCCTTCGCTCATGGTTTCAACATTCACTACGGAAGAATCACGCCGCCTAAGGACGTCGATGTTTTCCTGGTAGCACCCAAAGGGCCCGGTCATACGGTTCGTTCCGAGTATCAGATCGGCCGTGGCGTTCCGTGTCTTTACGCGGTCCATCAGGACTATTCAGGCAAATGCAAGGACATTGCGTTTGCGTACTGTCACGGCATCGGAGGAGCCAGAGCCGGACTTCTGGAAACCTCTTTTAAAGAGGAAACCGAGACTGATCTGTTCGGCGAGCAATGTGTCCTTTGCGGCGGCGTTTCCGAACTGATGAAGACCGGTTTTGAAGTTTTGTGTGAAGCAGGTTATGATCCTGAGAACGCTTATTACGAGTGCATGCACGAGATGAAGCTGATTGTCGACATGGTTTACAAGGGTGGGCTTTCATGGATGCGGTATTCGATTTCTGACACAGCCGAGTACGGCGATTATGCGATCGGTAAGCGCATCATAACCGAGGATACCAAGAAGGAGATGAAGAAAGTACTCTCCGAAATTCAGGACGGAACGTTTGCTCGCAACTGGATCCTTGAGAATCAGTGCGGCCGTTTGAATTTCAATGCCCGAAGAAGAATCGAGACCGAACATCCGATCGAGAAGGTCGGTAAGGAACTTCGCGCTCTTATGAGTTGGAATACACCCGCAGATAAATAATCGGCTCAATCAATTTCCCTGTCATATACTGATATAAAAAAGAAGCGGCGCCGAGGCGCCGCTTCTTTTTTGTCTATACAATCAATATCAGGCCTTCCATAACCCGTGAAGGTTACAATACTCATACACCTCATAATCGTCGGTATCCGGCGCAGCAAACCACGCGACCGGATCTTCTCCCGGCTTAAGGAATTCGATAAAAACGCCCGTTCCGGTAACCAGGATCACGAATTCGATATAATGCTTATCGATCATGGGATGCCAAACATCGCCGACATCTACCCGAAGCTTGCCGTCTTCAAGTTTTGCAACCGGTACATGCTTCTCTTTGGCGGCTGTATCATCTTCTCCGGCAGAAAGAAGTTTCATAGGCTCTCCGCAGCACACCAGTTCTCCTCCGCCCTCATGCAGAAACGTCACAATGTTTCCGCAAATCGCACATCTGTAGACTTTCAGATTTCTTGCCATAGCGTACCTCCTTCTTTGTTTGCGACTGATCAATAATTCGTAGACTGTATTTCGAAATAAGCCTTCGGATGATTGCATACCGGGCACATCTCCGGGGGCTTCTTCGCGATGTGAAGGTGGCCGCAGTTTCCACACTTCCAGACCACAACGCCGTCTCGCTCAAAAACCTCTCCGTTTTCAAGCCGCTGAGCCAAAATGCGATATCTTGCCTCATGCTCCTTCTCAATCTTTGCCACGCCGTCAAATAAAGCGGCGATCTGGTTGAAACCTTCTTCGCGCGCATCTTCTGCAAAGCGCTTATACATGTCACGCCACTCATAATTTTCGCCGTCTGCGGCATCCAGAAGATTCGTCATCGTTTCCGGAACATCGCCTCCGTGCAAAGCCTTAAACCACAACTTCGCGTGCTCCTTCTCATTTCCGCTGGTTTCCATGAAAATGTTGGAGATTTGAACGAACCCGTCCTTTTTCGCTTTCGAGGCATAATAAGCATATTTGTTTGTCGCCATTGACTCTCCTGCGAATGCCTCATTGAGATTCGTTTCTGTCTTTGATCCTTTAAGTTCCATCTGTTTGCTCCCTTCTTTCTATCGTGCGGAGCATTGAGGGCAAACGCCAAATGCTCTGACTTCATAGTTGTTGATCTGGAATTGGTTGAGTCGATCGGGCAGTCGACACCCGTCCAGAGAAAAGTCGATGATCTCGCCGCACTCCTCGCAAACGAAATGCCCGTGGCATTCCATCACCGCATCAAGCCGCACTTCCCCTTCGGATGCACGGACCATACGCAGAAGACCGGCGGCCTCAAGCGTATCTACCGTGTTATAAATAGTGGTCTTGGAAAGCGACGGATTCTCCTTTTTCAAGAAGCTATAAACCGTATCGACTGTCGGGTGATTTTTTTTCTCGATCAAATAACGATAAACGCCGATCCGCTGTGGTGTCAGGCGAATATTTTTCTTTCCGAAAAGCTCAACAATATCCTGGACGATCATTTGAGAACGAAGACTCATACGCTCTCCTTTATTGTAATCTTTCCATTATAATAATGCTTACGCATTCTGTTGTCAAACCGGTCGAAGAGCATCCGGTTAGCTTTTCTTCTTTTTCTTTTTGCCCTTTTTGAGATCTGCGCTTTTGTCCTTCTTCTTGATCTTCTTTTTTTCAATCATTGTATCCGCAGGAACATCAGGACAACGAATCACTGCCTTGGGCTTCGGGAGTGTGGGCGCTTTCTTGAGCTGAGGCACATTCGCCTTGCTTTCTGATTTACTACTTGGTTCCGGCTTATCCGTCTCGCTGAGCATTGCTTCGAAAATCGCAATAAAACGACGGATACCGTTTTTGCAGATACGGTAGCGAATGTATTTTCCGTCCTTGACCGAATCGACAAGACCTTTCTCGCAAAGCAAACTCATATGATGGGAGAGCGTAGGCTGAGTAATCGTAAAATGGGCAAGAATATCCTTTCCGCACATCGCTTCTCCGCCCGCCAGCGTCTTTAAAATCTGAATTCGGGTCGGATCGGATATCACATGAAGCATTTCGATTTCGCCGGCTGTTTGGTCGGGCTGATTCGAAACATCAGAACTGTGACCGCTCATGACCTTCTTCGGGTCGGAGGCTGTTTTCTTATTCGTTTCGGAGTCACTGGTCATATCGTTTCCCTCCTATGATATCAACTGGTCTTTTAAAGCATCCTCAAATTCCGATAGATTCGCGCAAGCGATGATTTCCGTGTTTTCTTCCAAAAGAATTTCATCTTCGCCGCTGACAAGCATCATCAGCGGAATACCCATCTTGCGGAGAAGTATCAGCTGGTACTCCTTACTGCTTTTGGATGACAGATACTTTTCGAGCATTCGGATCACCTGCTTGGCATCCTCGAGATATATTCCGGATATACGCATCAGATGGTCGACGACATACATAGAAAAAACATCGTCGAAATCGAGTTTCTCTTTCTTAGGAAACACCGCGGAAAAAGCCGTAAGCGTCAAACGATTCACCATGTTAAGCTTAACAAAATCATTCATCGGGATCAGAAAGCTTCTTACATTCGCCGAAAATATTTCTCTTAATTGATCGACCGATAATTCACTCTTGAGCTCCTGTATTTTACCGACACGGGCCAAAATCCGCTCCTTCGGAAAAAAGGTTGCTTGTCCGGTCCGGGTCGCTCTGTGTATAAACCAGGATTCGGGGATCAAATTCATCCTTTTCCAGCGGTACAGTGTCCCGTACGAAATTCGTGCGGCTCGCAGAAGTTCGCGTTTCGAGATTAGTTCTTCATCCGTCATAATTTCACCTCAACAAAAAAGCTGCAGACATCTCTTGCGAGTCTACAGCTTGATTGTACGGTAACAATGTTACAGGCAGTGAACGTTCATATGGCAAGATTCTTGCCTCTTGGCGTCTTAATGGATTATCCGAAACGATAATCCAGCTCTCCCAGGGTTAATTCGATAATTTCTTCAACGCTCTCCGCATCTATGATGTCTGCAATCAGGTCTCTAAAGGCAAAGTACATGATCAGAGATACCCCGATCGAGATAATAATGCCAATCAGGCAGAAAATCAGTATCGCGCGCGACATTGCCTTACGATTCTTGTTCTTTCCGCCAAAAGCAAAAATCAAAAGCGAAATCAATCCGACGACCGGAATGCCGGTAAGTAACAAATACCCGAAAGCACCAATCGTGGAAAATGGTTTGTATGCCTTCGGAACATCGACGTTCTCGACGGGTTTGATCTTCTTCTGCTTCTTTTCTTTCTTGGAGGGAGCTACGGGTATTGCGATCGGTGCCGCTGGTGCCGCGACAGCCGCGGTCGAAGCTACCCGGGAGTCTGATTCGGAGACAATATTCTCCGGGGCGGAATCCGCGTTCTTAACGATTTCTTCCTCAACTTCGTCGGGTTTATCTTCGACTTTCTCTTCGGTAACAGCAACCGTTTCAGCAACAATGTCGGATTTCTCGGTTGTTTCTTCATAAGCAACTTCCGCAGACTCTTTTACTTCTCCTTGGATCTCTTCAGCTGAGTCGGATACGGATTCCATCATATTCGCTCCGCATTCGGGACAGAAGACAACCGCCCCTTCGGTTACGGCCTTGCATTTTGGACAAATCATTCTATTCCCTCCTTTTCCCTTGGCACAATATCATATGGTTTATTATATCACATGATTTGGAGATTGACATAAACATGCACCTTAAAATAGAAAAATCCTCTGCCGAAAACGGCAGAGGATCATTTGTTGGTGGGTAGTAATGGACTCGAACCATCGACCCCTTGCATGTCAAGCAAGTACTCTAACCAGCTGAGCTAACCACCCAAACGCCTGCTAATTATACTGAAAAAAACTCCGCCTGTCCATAGCAAAAAAAGCATCTTTTCGGCAGAAATGTTTCAACCCCAAATTGCTCTTCGTCAGTCTGTAGCCTTCCCTTTTATCACAAGAAACTGTCCGGGCAACAAGGTGTATAAATTGTTTCTGCTTTTGCGATCGGAAGAGACGATTTGTTCTCCCGAATCGGAATAATGGTCTACCGTAATCGCAGTGATTCGGAATTCCGTTTCCACGCGAAATTGTTTCGGTTGATCCCCTGTGTTGGTAATGATCACGGATACCGAATCCAGGTTGATAAAAGCATACGCCGCGGTGGATTGTGATTCTTCAGTCGTAGTGATTTCGGAAGGATCTCCGTCCGCATTGTTCCGGCTCGCCGGAACGATACGGACATCCAATGGCGAACCGGATACGGCACCGTTCAAGGCAGTCAGCGAAGAAATGAGAACTTGAATGTTTTCGTTGATGACATCCGCCCGGCGATCGGGGTATGCGTCGTACGCTCGAAAATCTCCCCGATAGTAATCATATTCGCTTCCGTAAAAAGGCACATCAACACAGAGAACGGAGGTTCGCCAACCTAAATCATGCAAAAGATAGTCAACATACGCGGCAGCCGAGACTCGTGTATCATTGCGCAGAATCCCTGCTTGCGTCTTCTGTTCGTTCAGTATGCGATAACCTGACGATCCGATCCATTCTCCGATGTTTTCGCGAGGCCTGGACAGGATACGTGGGATTCGATCATAGTAATTCAAATATCCGGCAGAAATAATTTCAATGGATGACGGATTCCCGCCCGTAACCGCGATGTCATCGGAAAGTCCGCTGATATGAAGATACGCAGTATGGTAATCCGCTTCCGAAAGCATTGAGCCGCCCGTGTAATCCATCCCGTCCAGAAAAATGACACGATCCTTAATGTCCAAATAATGTGGAGATGATTTCATGATACCGATCATGTAGTCAACATACGCGCCTTTTTGCAGATCTGTCGCAAAGAGTCCGCGTGAGTCGGCGACTTCAAACACGACTCTCTCAAATTGTGTGCTCCAAGGAACAGCCGTACCGTTATCGATCCTCATCTTCCCGAATGGCTCGGATATACTCCCGCAAAAGTATTCAATCAGATTTTTTACCTGATCTTGAGCGGCTGCTGAGTCAATGACCAGCCACGGACTCGCACCGGCTTGCTTTGTCATTCTCAGAGACGACTCCAGTGAAATGCATCCGCGCGAGACATACTCACCCATCTCTGTTAATGCATCACTCTCGTTGCCAACCGGATAATAATAAGACTCCGAAGCAACCCCGGTCTTTCCGAAAGCGACGTTAGACAGGCGGATAAAGCTTGGGGACATATCGCTTATTTGATCCCGATAATTTTCCGGGATCATTTCCGACGAGTATTTATCCGGACCGAAATACACGCGATCCACAAACAGATCGCCCTTCCCTGAGAATCCAACATTCAATCGAATCTCCCCGGCTTGATCTCCGCACGCTTTGGCGGGCAAAACAATCAATGCGGAGTAGTGCCTCCAATTGTTCCCTACCTCGGTAAAAACCGTACCGACCGACTCAAACTCGCCGGACAGCCAGACCATGACCTCACCGTCTCTCATACCGTTTTGTTTCAGCCACAACTCAATGCGATAGAATGTCTTTTCGACAAACACCGCAGATCTGTCATCGTTCAACACTTGAGAGACGAAACGAGCTTCGCCGGTTCCCGGATTGCTTCCGAAAAGTTTCAACGAAGATTTCCCACCGTTGGCCGGTGCATCATCGACGATTTGCACCTCAACATCGGTGCCGAATGCTTGCCATCGTCCGTCTGCGGATTGCCGGCTGATTCCGTCAAAAACAGGAGCATCGCTTCGCAGGAAACACATATCTCCCGCTCGAATTGCCGTGTCAGTGAGATGCTCCTCATATTCGACCCGAGTAAGAATGCGTGTCGAAAAGAACGAGCCATCCCGAAAAAGAACAATCTTCCCGTCCGACGCTCTCGCGATGGCTTTCACCGGTGCCGCGGATTGAGTAAGCAACTCCTTCCAAGTCAACCGATTGGCGGAAAGAATATATGTGCGTCCGGATTTGCCGAGAAGAATGATTTCTCCCGATGCGTCGACGATGACCGATTGAGCAAAAATACTCTCCCCTCTTGCCGACATTGTCAAAAAGCCATCAAAACGAAAACGTCCCGTCACGGAGTCGTATTCTCCGATCGCCAACTCCCCGGAACTGCCGGCCAAAATGTACCTTCCGTTATTCCAAGTCGAGCAAATCCATTGTACGGGCCGGTCCGGAAAAGGCAACTCCTCCGCTGTCAGTTTTCGAAAAATCATCCCGTTGGAAGTGGTGATCATCACGCCCTCGGAACCGGCCAACAAAGCAGTTTTACCGTCACTGCAAGATGTTGTTAAATCGGCATCGGTACCGCTCTCGATCGGTAACATGTCTCCGTCGCTCAATATGATTATCGCTCCTGAATCTCCGGCGGCGATGATGGTTCGATCAACGGATATAACGGTTTGGGCGATCGACGGCACGGAAATACTGCTGATGTATGAATTGAAGTTTTTGCCGTCCGTGGATGTGTAAATCGACCAATCCGAGGCCAAAGCGCAATACCTTCCGCCTGCCTCTGAAAAGGCGACAATCGGAGATCGTGCTTGAACGGAAAATGTTTGTCGTGAGGCAGTCGTTAAATCCGAAACATATTGGCCTTCGGATGAAAAAGCAACTGTGTTGACGGAAGAAGATTGAATAAACACGATATTCGAAGAGATCGCCGCGTCCGTATCAATACGCGCCAGAGGTCCGAATTGGATCTCATCAAAGGCAACCACGCGGGATACCAACTTTTGAACCATTTTGCCCTGCTCGTCCAACGACATGATCCGGACATCACCCCCTGCGAAGCTCCCGTCAGCATATTCGCGAGATCCTGCATGATCCTGAAGAAGGTAGACATAATTTTCAGCCCCTTCATATACAGTGAATAATCGGTCCTGTGCGGAATCTTCAAATGAAGCGCCAGAGACCATGTTCGGCGTAGGAATCGTATTGATATTTAGTCCGATGCCGTTGATCTCGTTTCCGGCTGATCCGGATTTAACGATGATCTGCTCGGTCTGAGTAGACTTCTGAAAAAACCCCAAATAAAACACAATCGAAACGCCCGCAACCAAAAACAAGCCCAGAACAGCCGTTGTTACCACGAAAGGTCGCTTGTGAATTCTACCCCTCAGAAACCGACGCATGACAAGCCTCCGTCTTGATTTCCGCTTCTTTGTTCTTTTTAAGATAGATCAAGGCAGCGACCGACAATACGATCGCGCCGAAATATATATAAACCAAATTATCAAGCAACTTCGTCTCCTCAGGTACCAGAGTCTGCACCCCCGAGCCCAGAAAATTGAAAACAGCATGAAGCAGGATCGATAGAACAATATTACGGGACAGCACATATACTGCCGAAATGATGATGCCACAGAAGAAAGCATAACCGACCTGGATCGGTTGAATGTGAACGATCGCGAATACTGCTGAGGCAAGAATTACTGACGGTATCGTTTTCATCGTCGACAGGAATTCGTGAAGAATTATGCCTCTGAAAATCAGTTCCTCAACGACGGGCACCAAAATCACGATCGTTCCTACATATATCCACTTATCGATCGCGCCAAGCCGGATCGTCTCGGTCATTTTCTCATACATTTTCAGGCTGTCGGCAATAAACGGGGCAGATTCCGCTGCTTTCGTAACCAGGAGAAAATACAAAATGGTCAACCCCACTAATCCGAATGCTACCGTGACTGCAGAACATAACTTCGCAAAGGTTATCCGTGTGAAGAAGAGTTTCTTGCCTTCATATCTTCGCGAAAAACGGACCCATATCAGCACCGGAGGAATAAGAAGCGCCATAGCGATTGCATTGAGACCTTGCTGATATTTCTCTGCATTTTGAGGTCCGAGAATGATCGCGGCTATAAAAAAAACGACTATAACACCCGCATAATAGAGTGCCGCTCCTAGGAGCGGCACTAAAAAAGTGCGCATTCGAATCGATGACGGATTAACTGTTCGATTTGACTCGTTTTGAATGTAATTCATGCGACGAATGAAATCTCCTCATAAAGATGATGAAGGCTCTGTGCAGTTCGTTGTTGTCACGGATCGAATAAAACAATTGATCCCCGGACTGCGAGAACTCCGTCCTCATAATCACAAGCTCGGGCTCGGCATGGTTCCCGTCGTCCGGCTCGTAATTATACATAACAACATACTCACGACCCTCGATCATAAATGAATCAATAATCGAGAGATAATATTCCTTGCTGTTAATCACGTCCCGAATCACCGCCATCGCTCCGTCCGTCTTCTTGGACTTCTGCGGAGCGGCAATCCGTTTCTCCGTCTTATTCTTCTTCTGACTCTTCGTCTTCATCTTCGACTTCGGCTTCCTCGCAAAGACGATCATATTCTGCGTAAATCTCGTCCGACTCTTCCTCTTCCAGACTCATCAACCCTTCCTCACCGTCGTCCAACTGAACCACCTTCGTGATGACAAGCTCCGGGTCTTCCTCATCAACGGTGACCAGCACGCAATATGCTTGTCCCTTGAACTCGAAATCATCCACCACGGCGAATTGATATTCTTCACCGGTTTCAGCGTCTACCATCGTAATGGTGGCCGATTCCTCGCAACAGCACTCACCGGCCTCGTTCTCAGCACAGTCCTCATGATCAAAGCCACAACCGCACCCGCAGTCTTTGTCTAAATGTGTCATATTGCACCTCCTCGCTGCCGCGAACATATTATGGATCATAGTCAGTTTGAAGTCTTGACTAATTATAGCATGAATCAGTTTGAGGGGCGATGTTTGTCCAGATACTCCCGAAGAATAATTTGAGCGGCCATCTGGTCAATGACGGATTTCCGATCTCTGCATGACACTCCAGTTTCATCCAGATACCTCGATGCAATCACAGAGGTATAGCGCTCGTCCGCATAGATCGGAGAAAGCCCGGTTTTCTGAAAGATCAGTTCTCCGAATTCCTCCGCCGCTCGCTGAGATTCGCTTACGGCGCCGTCCGTCCTTCTCGGGGAACCGAGTATGATATCTTCCACTTCATTCTCCGATATTATCAGAGCAATACGTTCCAAGGCGCGGTCAATGCTCCGACCGTTCCAGTAAACCGTCTCGTAAGCTTGCGCGATAATTCGAAGCGGGTCGCTCAGAGCGATTCCGATTCTTCGCGATCCGTAATCGATAGCCATCGCTCTACCCATTGAGTATGCTCCCCGAACTACTTCAACCGCTCGCAATATTGTCTTACGATGACTTCAAGCAGTTCATCCCGCTCGATCCGTCGAATAATGCCGCGAGCACCCTTGTAATTGGTGATGTAAGTCGGATCACCCGACATGAAATACCCAACCAGTTGATTGATCGGATTATAGCCTTTCTCCTCCAGAGCAGACAAAACAAAAGCCATCAATTCCCGAACGTCTTCGGACTTGTCCATATTAAACGAAAATCTTGCGGTCTCGGAATCAACCATTCTACCACCTCCGGTATCGTCGGATATCTTTTCGACATTATACAATCACAAATCATATTTATGTTTTATTGTAGCATGATTTAAGGAATTTGATACGAAACGGCGCATCCGTAATAAAATATTAACCGAAAAACTCGCTTTATACCCGTAAATGACATTGTAAGAGCGCATTATCGTTCATGAGCGATTCCGGTCAATGTTTCATCGGATAAGCCGGTAATTTGCACCTGTGCCTCGCTTCCGGACTCAAAGACAGAGCCGGAAGAGAAAATAACCCGAAAATACTCTTTCGAATAGCCTGAATACATTCCATGATTCTGCTCTTCGACAAGGACGCTGACGATCTTTCCGAGCATCTCTTCGGCAGCCCGAATATGTAAGTCCTCGGATAAGCGCAAAAAGTCCCCCTTGCGCTTGCTTTTTGTCGCGGAGTCGATCTTTGGTTGCATATCCGCTGCGACGGTTCCGGCTCGAACCGAATATGGAAATACGTGTATTTTCGAAAAACCGGCTTGCTCACAAAACAAGAGACTTTCCCGGTGTTCCGACTCTGTTTCCGCCGGAAACCCGACGATGATGTCTGTCGAAAGATGTATGTTCGGCATTGATTCTCGCAGGAGAGCAATCGATTCAGCGAAGTGTTTTATGTTGTATTTTCGATTCATTCGGAGCAACACCGAGTCAGATCCGCTTTGAAGCGAAACGTGCAGATGCCGGCATATTTTGCTGCTTTCGGCAATCGTGCGGACGAAAGCCTCGTCAATCATCTGCGGCTCAATCGAGCCTAATCTGATCCTCCGAATGTTTTCTGTGCTCTCTGCTTTCTTAAGAAGACGAGTCAACGCATCATGAGCATTTTCACTGTCCTTTCCGAAGGCGCCGAGGTTGATACCGGTCAGAACGATCTCGATATAGCCCTCCTCGCCGAGACATCGAATCTCGTGAAGAATGCTTTCCTCAGAACGACTACGCGACCTGCCTCTGGCGTAGGGAATGATACAGTAACTGCAATAATTGTCGCACCCGTCCTGGATCTTAACGAACGCCCGTGTTCCCTCCCGGGAAATGACCGGCCCGAAATCTTCGAACTTAGCCATTCGGGAGCGATGCTCGTTTGTCAAGACCGAATCGGGATCATCGCTCCGCTCGAAAAGCCGACTGATTACCAAGTCCACCAGTCCGGCCCGGTCGACGGTTCCGACACACACATCGGCTTCATCAATTGCTTTTCGCATCTCGGTTCTGCATCCCATGGCGGCGACCACTGCCCGGGGAGCAAGCTTCTTGGCTCGTCTGAGCATTTGACCGGACTTCCGGTCCGCCTCTGCGGTTACTGTACAGGTATTTACGACACAGACATCACAATCGCGCGGATCTGTCGTCGTCCGGAAGCCTCTTGACTCGAAAAGTATGCGTACGGCATCCGTTTCGTAGCTGTTCACCTTACATCCGAGCGTTTGGAAATAGACCTTCGGGCCATTCGGATAGCGTTCAAGGAGCCGGGAAACTTCTTCGTTATCCATTTGACCCTTCCTTTCACAGGCTCGCATCTTCAATTGTTGTCCGTCCTTTCCGGTTTGAAAATTATTCGTCACGAGCAGTTTTGCGTCAGTTCCCTTACCAGCGTAACGCCCATATTTGTACGTTTGACAATTGACAGGAATTCTACCTGTGATAAACTAAAAGGCCGTAGGGTTCACGTAATAAGTGCCGATAGAATGAGAGGGACAGAATATATGGTATGTTTCACCGTTCACTTTAAATCCATCTCCGACGTAAAGGACTTCGTCCACACCGTCAATTCATTCCCTTATGACGTCGATTTGTCTTCAGGCCGATATGTGGTTGACGCCAAGTCGATCATGGGGATTTTCAGTTTGGAACTGCAACGTCCGATTCTTCTGGAAATCCACAGCGACGCATGCGACGATCTTGTTGAAGCGCTCAAGCGGTACAGAATCGACGACTGAAATGCTACCTGCCCTTCTTTCCTTTCCCTTTTCTCCCTTTGCCTTTCTGGTGAGAGAACCGATCACGAGGTTCTCTCTTTTTATCTTTCCTCCCGCCCTCTCCGCCGAAGCGTATCCCGCTCGGTTCGGTCGCGGCTTCTTCCAATACGAAATCGACTCTCCGTAAAACAGTATCAACTGCTCCGACCTTGATCAAAACAGCCTGGCCGATTCGATAAACTCGACCGCTTGCCCTTCCTCGGGCTTCCAAGCGCCGGTCGTCGTATTCGTAATAATCCGCCATCGTTCGAAAAGGAACCATCCCCTCCGCCGTGTTCTGCAGCCGCACAAAAAGTCCCCCCTGTGAAATGCCGGAAATGATTCCTTCGAACTCCTCACCGACATGATCGGCCATGTACTCGGCTACTTTCTGATCGGTCGCTTCCCGCTCGGCTTCAGCCGCATTGCGCTCCATCTCCGAGCTTCGCTCCGAGATCGGTTTCACGTTTCCGCCGAAATAAGCTTTCTGAGGCTTGCCGTTCAGATACGCCTTAATGATTCGATGAATGTACAAATCGGGATATCGGCGTATCGGAGAGGTGAAATGGCAGTAGTTTCGGGAATTGAGCCCGAAGTGCCCGAGGTTCTCTTCGGAATATCGTGCTTTGGCCAGCGAACGAAGCAGGATCTGTGACAGAGCAGGCGCAAAGGTTTCTCCCGAAATCCGGCTCATCAGCTCGGCCAGAAATTCCGGGGTGATCTTTCCCTTCCGCGTCGTTTTCGCGCCGAAAAGCTTCGCTACTCGCAAAAAATCAGCAATCTTCAGTTCATCGGGGTCTTCGTGTACACGATAAATAAACGGGTGAGACATTGCGTGAAACTTTGCCGCAACAAACTCGTTGGTTACGATCATAAACTCCTCGATGATCCGGTTAGCGTCGGTAATCGGGCTCGCGAAAATATCTGTCGGCTTTCCCTTCCCGCCCATTACGACATGCGTTTCCGGAAATGAAAACTCGATCGAGCCGCGACGGCTGCGTTTCTCTTTCAGGATCCGCATCAGAGCATCCATATCCCGAAACATCGCTTCAAGTTCCGCATACCGTTCAATCGTCTTCCCCGCATATAAAATGTCATGGATCTCGGAATACGAGGTACGCGCATTACTCTTAATTATGCTTTCGAATATTTCACCGTCACGAACTTCTCCATCGTAATCAATAGTCATCTTAGCGGTCAGCGCAAACCTCGGAACCTCCGGGTTCAGACTGCACAAGCTGTTGGAGAGTCGAGGCGGAAGCATCGGGACGACACGATCCACTGGATACACACTCGTCGCCCGCTGTCTGGCCTCCAGATCCAAAGGTGATCCTTCGGTTACATAATGTGATACGTCCGCGATATGAACATACAAGAGGTATCCTTTCCCCGGCAGTTTCTCAATTGATATCGCGTCGTCCAAATCCTTCGCGTCTTCTCCGTCGATCGTTACGGTTCTCATGGATCGTAAATCTCGTCTCCCGCTTGCGATCGCGATATCAATATCTTCATCCGAAGGATGCATCGGGAAGCCGGAAGCTTCGCTCGTCACTTCCTCGGGAAATTCCTCCGGGATTCCGTACTGAAGCAGTATCGCTTTCATCGCAACGTCGCTTTCGCCGGGATCACCGAGAACCTCCGTTATTTTCCCGACGTATGTACCGGCCGGATCCTCGGGGTTAACAATGGTACAGAAGACCTTCATATTCAACGGTGCACCGTTTTGATTGTCGGGCGGGATTCGTATTCTTCCGTATTGCTCAAACGAATACCCCGGGTCCGGATCTACATATAAGTCCGTTTCTCCTTTTCGAAGAATACCGACACAAGAAAAAGGAGTCGAAGCCGGGCCTCGCGATTTAACGGACGCGACGGGCAAAACGGAATCGGACGATTTGCCCGGCTTGAACTGTCGGCCTTTGGCGACCGGTTTTGCGAATGACGAATGAACTTTGAACGAATCACGTCTCCGGCCGTTACCCTTGCTCTTTTTCATAAATGCGCCTCTTTCTCCGTTTGGGTCAAAAGATTACTCTTCTGTCAGTATACCGAAAAACAGCAGAAATGTTCCATTAAGACTTCTCGTAACGAATGATTACAACCGTCTCCCCGGAAAACGAAACCGGCAACAAAAAACGGCCCGCCTCGCCTGTAACCCGGCGACGGAAGACCGATTCATGATGATAATCATTCAATTTCAGGGATTAAACTCCTCCGGCAATGATACGGAAAAGCACGATGGTCACTACGGCAAAGGAAATTGCCAAAATAGTGGTCAAACGTTTCAACACATTCTCACGGGAGCGACCCTTTTCTTTGCCGAAAAAGGTGTCCGCTCCGCCGCCGATCACTCCGAGGCCTTTATCGTTTCCTTCCTGGAAAACGACCAGGAAAACCAATGTAGCGGAAATCAATATATCCACAGATGCCAGCACAATTGCGACCATTTCCATAATTAAGCCTCCGAATCCAATCTTTCTGTAAATCCGTCTAATTTTATCACACGCTCTATGAGGGTGCAAGAAGAAGTTTGCCGGTCCGGAAACCGTTTAAACCTCAGCACCTGCCTTCCGCCTATTAATTCATCTTCCGATTGGGGAACTTCGTTCGAAAAGCCTTGGAGATCTCTCCGGCCAGAAACGGAATAACCGCAAGAAGAACAATCGGAAGCCATGCAATCAGAGGCAGAGCTCTGTTGTCGAATATGCTGTTCACACCGGGAATGTAAATCACCAGAAGAAGCATAAGCGAGGAGAATATTACGGCGGCGTTCATCATTTTATTCGAGAAAATGCCGAGTTTAAAGATGCTTACCCGTTCCGATCTCGAGCTGAAGGCTCTGAACAATTCCGCAATGATCAGGGTTGCAAAAGCCATCGTTCTCGAGGATTCAAGACGATACTCGCTGTTTACGAAAAGAATGTTCAGACCGATCATGAAGGAAGAAAATACGGCCACAAAAATCGCCGAACTTTGAACCATAATCATCCGTTTCATGCTTCTGTTGATGATCGATTCGTTTTTTCTTCGCGGCGGTTGTTTCATGATGTCGGGTTCACCCTTTTCTCTACCTAACGCAAGAGCGGGAAAACTGTCGGTAACTAAATTCAGCCAAAGCAGTTGAATCGCAGTCAGAGGAGTTATCGCGCCCGTTATCGGTACGCCGACAGCGTTGAAAAAAGCCGCGGGAATCAAAGAAATGATGAAAATAACCAAAATTTCTCCGACGTTGCACGAAAGCAGAAATCCGACAAATTTTCGAATATTGCCGTATATGATCCGGCCTTCTTCGATCGCGTGGACGATCGTCGCGAAATTGTCGTCCGTCAGTATCATATCCGCAGAGTTTTTGGCCACTTCGGTGCCGGTGATGCCCATCGCAACACCGATATCGGCCGATTTTAAGGCCATCGCATCGTTTACTCCGTCTCCGGTCATGGAGGCGATATGTTGATTCTTCTTGAGTGCATTCACGATTCTGACCTTATGATCAGGTGAAACCCTGGCATAGACACTGGTCGTTTCGCAAAGTATCTCAAGTTCCTCATCGGTAACGGCATCCAGCTCCGCTCCCGAAAGACTTTTGTCGGTATCCTTCATCATTCCGAGATCTCTTGCGATGGCAACGGCGGTATCTTTATAATCACCCGTGATCATGACCGGACGAATACCTGCGTCCCTGCACACACGGATCGCCTCCTTGGCTTCGGGTCGGGCCGGATCAATCATGCCGGTCAACCCCAAAAATATCAGGTCATTCTCATGAGAAAAATCCGCTGCGATGTTCTCGTCCTCAGCTCCGTATGTCTTATAGGCCAGAGCGAGTACTCGAAGAGCATCGGATGCAAAACGGTGATTGGTATCTTCAATTTCCTTGCGAATCGAATCAGTCATCGGAACGGCCTTTTTACCGTCGAAAAAAGAAACGCAACGACCCAGTATGATGTCCGGAGCTCCCTTGGTAAATGAAGTAATTTGCTCCGGAATAACGTTTATATGATAAGTCGTCATCATTTTTCTGTCGGAGTCAAAGGGCAGTTCCGTTATTCTCGGATACTCGGAGTGACTCTCTTGTCTTATGTATCCACCCTTTGCGGCCAGTGCGATCAACGATCCCTCCGTGGGATCACCGATGCAGGAAAAACGACCGTCCCCGTTCTCTCGGATGACGGCATCATTACACAGAACGGACGCGAGCATAGACAGCCTGATATTCATCTCCGAATCAGTCGGTTGGCCGTCCTCCGCTACGATGGCGCCGTTCGGGGTATAACCGGACCCGGAAACGTGAAACAGCCGCGAAGCGGAAAAGAAACGCGTTACCGTCATCTCATTTTGTGTCAGAGTTCCGGTCTTGTCCGAACAGATAACATCCACACAGCCCAATGTCTCAACCGCAAGGAGTTTACGCACGATCGCGTTACGGGAAGCCATTCGCGTCATCCCGATCGCCAGAACGATGGTTACAACGGCGGCCAGCCCTTCGGGAATCGCTGCGACAGCCAAACTGACGGCAATCATCAAGCTCTCATCCCAAGGGGTCTTCTGGATGAAAACGTCCACAATAAAAACAATCAAACAGACGGCGATGCAAATCGCGCCGAGAATTTTGCCGAGACTGTTCAGGTTGCGTTGTAACGGCGTGACGGAATCATCGATCGTCTTCAACTTCGTCGCGATTTTCCCGAGCTCCGTTCTCGTCCCGGTGTCTGTAACAATACCAACGGCTCTTCCGTACGTAATCGCAGTACCCATGAAAAACATATTCTCGCGATCACCCAAGCCCGTATCTTCGGAAAGAACCGCAAACGCGTTTTTCTCGACGGGAACGGATTCTCCCGTCAGGGAGGCTTCTTCAACCTTGATTGAACTCTGGGATAGTATCCGCAAATCAGCGGCAACTAAATCGCCTGCTTCCAACGCGACGATGTCGCCCGGCACCAATTGGTCGGAAGGAACTTCCGTCTTCTGCCCGTCCCGAAAAACCTTGCTCTGAGGCGAGCTCATTTTCTTCAGTGCCGCGATTGCCTGGTCCGCCTTACCCTCCTGATAAACTCCCAAAATTGCGTTAATGATGACAATGGCCATAATAACAATAACGTCGATCCATCCTTCGAATCCAGGCTCGTTCAAAGCCATAAACGCGGATAAAATCGCCGCTCCGATCAATATCAGAACCATGGCATCGGCAAATTGACCCAAAAAGCGCTTCCATAATGGAGTCTTCTTCTCCTCGCCCAACGAATTCAAGCCGTACTGTATCAGTCTTTTCTCCGCCTCGGTTTGCGACAGACCGATCGTCTCATCGGAATTCAGTTGTTCGAGCACTTGCTTCTTGTTTAAGGCATATGCCTTTTCCATATTTGCTTCCTCCGAAAATCAAGTAAGTCGTATTATACAATATTTTTTTGCCGAATATGTGATCATGGAAAAAAGAATGATAATCAGCCGCAAAATAAATCCGGCAAACTGACCCATAAAAAAACCGGCCGATTTCATCGACCGGATTTGGTGCCCAGAGTCGGAATCGAACCAACCACACGAGGATTTTCAGTCCACTGCTCTACCGACTGAGCTATCTGGGCATGTCCGGTTCCAGTGAACCGGGGGAATGATGGCGACGCAGAAGGGGCTCGAACCCTCGACCTCCAGCGTGACAGGCTGGCATTCTAACCAACTGAACTACTGCGCCATTATGGTGGGAACAACAGGGCTCGAACCTGTGACCCTCTGCTTGTAAGGCAGATGCTCTCCCAGCTGAGCTATGCTCCCGTTGCCTCAAACCGGACTGCGCTTCTCGGAGCGCAAGAAGAAGTATAAAGGATACAAAAGATGTTGTCAATAATCGAATGAAGCGAGTATGAAAAAGGTTCAAAATGATACCCGGAGATCTTGCGGATCACTTGTAATCCAACGGATTCATAATATCCAGTGTCCATCCGTATTTGTACCAATCCGGTGATTTGCCTCTCATCTCGACCGCCCGCTTTTATATCCGAAATAGCCGCCGCGCATTCCCGGTAGTGATTCGCGCCATTTCTTCGGTGGTCTTCCCGAGGTAATCCGCGATCTTCACCAGAATGTACGGGATATACGCCGGCTCGTTCCTCTTGCCTCGAAAAGGTTCCGGTGTCAAATAAGGGCAATCGGTCTCAATGAGTATTCGATCGATCGGTATGGAAGATAAAACCTCCCAAGCCTTCTTGTTATTTCTGAAAGTGACCGGCCCGTCGAATCCCAGCAAAAAACCCATACGAACGAGGATCTGAGCGGTCTGGGCGCTTCCTGAATAGCAATGAAAAACGCCGGGTGTCTCCGACAGAAGTCCGCGCTTGCCGAAGTCGGTCAGAATCGCAAGCATGTCCGCGCTCGCTTCGCGCTCATGTATGATCACCGGGATATCTTCCCGGCACGCGAGCTCGAACTGGCGAATGAAGACGGCCTTCTGCACGTCTCTGGGTGATAGGTCATAGTGATAATCGAG
>JAAYIQ010000087.1 GCA_012523365.1 Clostridiaceae bacterium | reverse complement strand
TCGCGGACCGGTTTTCTGTTCACTTTTCACGGAAACAGGGGAAGAGCCAGATTGTTAGAAGCGATGCTAATTGACAAGTAAAATTCCAAAATATAGAGTTATGAATAATGGCGGAGCGGAATGGGGGTATTGTTATGAAGTGTACATCTTGCGGATGTGACATGGGAAACAGTAAGGTTTGTGTTTCTTGCGGGTATGAGTATCCGGAAAATATAACCGAATCGGCAAATCACATTCCGGAAAGCATGGGGACAAGCCCGGAAGACGGGAAACAGATCGTTGAAGACACTTCGACTGTCCGTAGGGCGGAGAAATATTCATTTCTGAGAAAAAGGCTCCCCCTTCTATTTTGGCTGATCATGCCGCAAACCATTGGCTTCGTATTATCGAATCTTCGTTGGTTGAATATGCTGCCGCAAATCACTGACTCCGTGATGGCGAAATACGTAGCATCCATCGCATTTTGGGGCAACATAATCATGATCGCGACGTCTCTGGCGTATGGTTTAATCTTATTAATATTTTCAAAGGTCGAAGCAAATTATCGCAAATCCGGAATGTTAAATTTGATCCGCGTTTTATCCTTTACAGGTTTTTTCGCACCTTCTCTTGCACTCATCATCTGGATCGTTGAGTTGATCATAGCCGTTTTTGCTATGTACTACGAATATCAAGCTCACTCGGATTTGGTGTTCGGTGTCGATAAAGCTTTGTCGGAGTCTTGGGACAGATTATGGAAATGGACGATCCGTATATGTGCTGCTCTCGCCTGCGCAATCTGTTTGACTTTTGCTCCGTCAGTCATTTCACTGCTCATTGCCGGTCTTGTTCTTGTTGTTGGTCTGATCGGCGTGATCATCACAGGCATCGTCCGGATCGTGCTCCTCTATAGAACCTCCCGATCGTTCCGGTAGCGGGGAGTGGCCGCGAAGCTCTGCGGTTACTGACGAAACACCGTATTTTTTAGAGAATATCGGGTCTGCACCCGGGACGTTCCGAGCCGGAAATAAATGTTAAAATGGTCGTAATGAATCTTCCGGCTTTCACATATGCGGTTCTCCCGCGAAAGGAAATCAGCATGGATACGACCGACCGCTCTCTTCTTCGGGAACAGAAAAACGAGATCACCTCACATTTGATCTACGCCAAGCTCGCCGCCAATACGCGCGACGACAAGAACGCCGACATCTTGAGGCGCATGAGCGATGACGAACTCCGGCACTATAACGAGCTCAAAGAGATCACCGGGCGGGAGGTGAAGCCTTCCGGGGGCAAGATCATTTTCTTCTATCTGATCAGCCGGATTCTCGGGCTGACCTTCGGCCTCAAACTTCTCGAAAAGGCGGAGGACAGCGCGGTCGACATTTACGGCGCGATGGTCGACAAATACCCTCAACTTAAAAATTTCGTGGAGGACGAGCAGACGCATGAGCTCCTGCTGATCGATATGATCGACGAAGAGAAGCTGAATTACATGGGCTCGGTTGTTTTGGGCTTAAATGACGCGCTCGTGGAACTGACTGGTGCTTTGGCGGGCTTCACGTTCGCGTTTCAGAACACGCGCATGATCGCGATGACCGGCCTCATTACCGGGATCAGCGCCTCGTTTTCGATGGCGGCGAGCGAATACCTCTCGACCCGCCAGGAGAAGGGAGAGAAGGGCAAAGCGATCAAGGCCGCGATCTATACCGGCGTCGCATACGTCTTTACCGTCGTGGTTTTAATCCTGCCGTACTTTCTTTTCGCGAATCCGTTCGTCTGCCTCGGCGTCAGCCTCTTTTTGGCGGTCACGGTGATCTTTGTGTTCAACTACTATATCTCGGTCGTCAAGGAGACGCCGTTCCGCCGCCGCTTCCTCGAGATGGCCGCGATCAGCCTCGGCGTATCGGGGATCTCGTTCCTGATCGGCATGCTGGTCAAGAGCGCTTTCGGGATCGAAGTGTAAGGGTCAAAGCGCCCGGTACAACAAACCGGATCATTGGAATTTATATAGGGGGATATTTCATGAAAAAATTCAGTCGACTAACATGTTTCGCGGTCGCTTTACTGATGGCCGTCTCCGCTTTAGCGCTGCTTTCCGGATGCAATTCGGAAGATGATCGCGATTCTCGCCGGACTTCCGATGAACCCACCTCGACAACCCGTGAAGCCGAAGAAGAGACAAGCACCAACGAGCACGAAATTGAGGCCCCGAACGATCCGGTGACTTCGGCTTCAGAAACGGAGGACACCGAGCTGATGAGTCAAGAGACGACCCGGGAGGATGTGGACGGACCCGGCGGGATGACGCCATTCGGACCGGAGCAGGACGTGCTTTTCGACATGTATACGATCCCGGCGGATTGGCCGCGCGTGGTCCCGATCATGAGCGAGTTTAAGGTAACGATCTACGAGCGTACGGACGACGGCATGTACACCGCGGGGTACGGGAACGTCAGCATGTCAAGAGCAAACAACTATTACACGAATGCTCAAAAGATCCATGTCAGCAGTAACATCTGGGAGCAGGATCCGGAAGTTGCGTCCGTCACAGAAGGGGTGAATCAAACCTTCGTCTATATCGCGGACGGTCACAGCATGACGGTGAACCTCATCGAAAGCGGCGATACGAGCCTGTATTTTGAGATCTATTACACCTCTTGAAAATGATGGATTCGATCGAAAAACAGATGATCCCGGCGCGTATCCGCTCATCACCGTACTGCCGGAGAGCGAATCCGACCCTGTTATAATTTGTGCAGGGGATATGTACACGGACTCATCGCCGAACTGTCGGAGCAAGAATCAGAACTCCTCAATCACGCCGTCGTATTGATCCGCGGCCTCCAATAGCCGGCCCTTGGCGCCCATCGAGAACGCGATGTCGCTGCTGCGGATCGACAGGAGCTTCATTCCGACCCGAAGGTCCAGAAAAGACATCATCTCCGGGGTAAGCCGAATCAAGCCTTCGCTGTCGATCGGAAGCCAGCAGTAGGA
>JAAYIQ010000086.1 GCA_012523365.1 Clostridiaceae bacterium | reverse complement strand
TCGCCGAGGTACAGAAATCCCTGCTCGCCCGGATCCTTTTCGAGAGTGAAATCCTTATAAAACCAGACACTACCGCAGAACTTCTCCGGATCGGCCGGAAAGAGCCCCGGTAAAGTCACGGGGTACGCGTCCTCCGGGATCTCCCTTGAACGCACTGCGACCCCCTCCGTAACCAGCCCTGCATACCACGCATCGACTCGGCGTTGACGATCCGCCAGAAATTCATCCAGCGAGCCGTCCCGGAGAAACGGTTGGATCGGACCGTGAAAATCTCCGAATTTGTCGAGCACGTTCATCGGCATCCACGCTTCCACGGACGACCCGCCCTGGGCGTTGAGAACAAGTCCGATCGGGACATTGATCTTCTCGAAGATCCTTCGCGCGAAAAAATACCCGGCGGCGCTCATTTCCAAAATCTCACCCGGGACCGCCCCGGTCCACGGGGCATCCATCAGATGAGACTCACTTTCCTCTCCGAAAACATACTGCGGAGCCAGACGAAATTGCCGGATCAAAGGATTGTTGGCCTGATCGATATCTTCCCGGGACAGATCCGCGACTCTCGTCATCGGCAGTTCCATGTTCGACTGTCCGCTCAGCATGAAAACGTCTCCGAAGCAAACGTTCTGCAATATGATCCGTTCGGTCCCGGTGACGATCACGGTAATGTTCACCGCCGCGCCCTGCGGAGGGATCCGGATCGAAAACCGGCCGTTCTCGGTATCCGCCGAATAGGTGTTCCCCCGGAGTTCCGCCGTTACGCGCTCCGCGCGCTCATCCGTGCCAATTATCGTATTCCACGCATCGCGTTGAAGGACCATGCCGTTGCCGAAGATTCCTGAAAGTCGGGTGATACCGTTCATGCTTTTCTCTTTCCCGTCCGAATATTTGTCTGACGAAAGGCATATTTTGAGATGATTATAGCACAGCCGATACTCTTCGTTGAGCGAAAAACCTTCGAGTTGACTCCCAATAAACGAGAGTCTATACTGAGCCGGTACAAGTTATTTCGTCTGTTTCCGGGGTGAAAAGATGTCCGTTTACGATAAGGTGACCCAGAGCAAACTCTACGCGTTGGGCGATAAGCTCGGCGATTTGATTATTCTCAGTTTGCTGTGGCTCGTGTTCTCTTTACCGGTCATAACCATCGGCGCGTCGACCGCCGCGCTCTACCACGCGACATATCGGCGCTTTTACCGCGATTCCCAGACCCCGCGCCCGGATTTCATGCGTTCTCTGAAACAAAACCTTCGTCAGGGCATCCTGATCACGTTGATCTACTTGGTCTACGGTGCTTTTCTCGCATTCGACATCTATGCCGCGAGAAACGGCATCGGCAACGTGAAACTTCCGGCATTCTACGAACAGGTCGCGTACGCGTTGATCCTCCCGATCGTCTTTACTCTGCCTTTTGTTTTCGCGTATCTGTCGAGGTTTTCGAATACGATCCGAAATACGATCAAGCACAGCTTCTTTTTCTGCTCCTCGCACCCGATCCACGCCGTGGGCATGCTTTTGCTCGCGATCATCAGCGGCGCGTTGATGATCGTATTTCTTCCGGCGGTCCTTCTGGTCCCCGTGACCTGCGCGTACCTGTGCTCGAAATGGATCGAAAAGGATTTCGACCAAGTGCTTCAAGCCTCCGGCAACGAAAGCGCGTCCTCTTCAACGCACGAACCCGACTCCGATAGGGATGATGATGCGGAGGTGACACCATGACTCCCGAACTCGCCCTCTATATTATTCGGTTCGCCGCGACTGCCGCGGCCGCAGTGCTGATCTTCATCGGCTTGCGGCTTGCCCTGAAAAGACTCGACAAAAACGAAGAGTCGAAAACGATCCCGAAAGAGATCCTCACGAAAAGCACTAAAATCGTCGTCATCGGTG
>JAAYIQ010000010.1 GCA_012523365.1 Clostridiaceae bacterium | reverse complement strand
TACGGCGGAAAAGTCACCGGGATCTGCGCGCTCTTCAGTGCGGTCGACAAAGTAGAGGGCTATACGATCAATGCCCTCTTTACCAAAAGTGATTTGCCGGGTTATGAGACCCATGACATGTTGAGTTGTCCGGATTGTGCGGCCGGACGAAAAATCGACGCGCTCGTCAACAATTACGGATATTCAAAGCTTTGATGAGCCGGACATTATAAGAGCGTTCTACGTTATCGTGGTTTAAGCGCGCCGCATTTCCTCGATCGTCTCGTCGCACCAACGGATCACCGCCTCACCGGAAAGGATGCCCCTCCGGAGTACCGCGTTGATAAACGGAACGCGATCGCGCGCGATGGCATTGCCTTGTTCCAAGTCTTTTTGCATTTCAAGGTACTTCCCGACATTCTTTTCGTGGAGCTCCTTGTAGTCCTCCAACATGAAGATGACCTTTTCTCTCGGAAGACTGCTCGAAAACAATAGCTTCAGCATAAACTCCGAGCGCGCCGGCTGTTGAACGGTTTCCTCGAGAAGCCACGCCTCATACTCCATCCGGCCCTTTTCGGTGATCGCGTACCGGACTTTCTTCTCATTGATTTCTCCGGGAAGAATATTGATCATTCCATCCTCGAGCATCATTTTCAGCGTCGGATAGATATGGCCGAAGTTTTCGTTCCAAAACCCGGAGAGTACCTTGTCGCTGTATTTCTTGATGTCGTATCCGGTGCTCGGTGCCAGGTTCAGGATCCCCAAAATCGCGTACATCGATTTATTCTTTAACGCCATTTTTACGCCCTCCCGTTCCCGGCGTCCGCGAATTTTTCGAGCGCCTCCGCCGTCCGGTCCAAATCGGCGGAATCCCTCATTTCCCGGGACATCCGTATGCAATTGTTTTTGATTTTCTCGTCGAAAAGCAGCGCTTCCGTCTTCGACCGGAGCGTTTCCGGAGACAATTCACCGATGCTTTCCGCAGTCCCCAGTTGCATGGCGACGATCCGCTTTGCGACCATGTGTTGGTCATTGACTTGCGGCAGGGCGAGCATCGGAACGCCGAAGTACAGCGCTTCGCTCACGCTGTTAAATCCCGCGTGCGTGATAAAGACATCCGCCCGCTTCAGGATCTCCAATTGGGGCAGAAAGCCTTTGACATGAAAGTTCGTCGGTATTTCGCCGAATGTCGAAACATCACACTTCGTTCCGACGGACATAAAGACATAATGATCCGTATCCCGAAATGCCGCGATACACATCTGATAAAAGTCCGCAAAATCGGTATTGATGCTCCCGAGCGAGATGTAGATCATCTTTCTTTCCCCGATCACGGAAAAATCCGGATCGCAGGATTCCTGCAAGCGATCGATCGAAGGCCCGGCAAACAAATACTCCGGCTCGCCTACCCCTTCATCTCCGTTGAAAGATCGCGTGGTGTATACGACATTCAGATCGGTTTTACTTGTGAACACTTGTTCCAGCGAGGGCTCCTCGATTTGATGGCTTTCGCAAATTCGCTTCAATACTTCGTAACAATGGTCCAACTGAGGATGGAATCCCGGCACGAGCATCCGCGGTGGCACCGGCGTGTGACTCATCGCAAAAGAGGAATGTGAGCTCACGACCGGAATAGAGGTCATCTGCTTTATAAAACAAGCGCCTCCGAAATAGGAATCGCAAATGATCAGGTCGTATCGGTCTTTTTTTAGAATATTCAAGATCTCCGGAAGGACCGCCTCGTCATAGAGGAGCATATATTCCATCAGCATAAAGAACGGATGCCGGTCCGTTGGACGGTATTCTTTTAAGAACCGATCTAACCCGTCGCTGTAGCCGATCCATTTCGCGTCCATCCTTGTGATCGCTTCCGAAAAGGGCTCGGAGCAGAAATAGTCGACCCGGTTCCCTCTCTGCGTCATTTTCTTGACCAGCCCAAGCGTGGGGTTAATGTGTCCATGGAGATTCGCATTGATAAAAAGAATGTTCATTTTGTTCCCCTTTTATATCACTCTGATATATTCAGATTTTATATCAGGGTGATATGGTTGTCAATGGGAAGAGCTCATCAACAACCCAAAGAGTATCGCCATCGTTCTATCGATCATCCGGATGCTACCGATCCCACTCCGAAGCGTTCCAAGACACTACCCCGATCTGAGAGCGTCTCCAAGTCATATTACAAGAGATTGTATAAGAATAATTCAAAAGAGAACCAATAGCGCCGGCTCTCCTTTGTACATATAAGGATCACTCCCCGTTTTACCCTGCGCCCTCCGGAGCGTTTAGCGATTCCTCAATCATCGCGATCGCTTCCTTAACGCTTGTGCCATTTTCGAATAAATGATTCTCCTCATGTGCTATGAGTTTGTCGTCAACTATTTGACAATAGGCGACTTGTGGAGTCGGCAAATAGTACGAATACGGAAGGCCCTTTCCAACATTTTCCTCACCGTGAACAAACAACAGATAGACCGAGCCTTTTTCTAAAAATATTATATCCTCCATAATTTCTGTGATCGTTTCCATTTCATCATTCTCTGTTTTGACCGCGTAAGAACCGCCCGGCTGGACAATTGCAACAGTATCTCCCTCTTTCATGGTTCCTACAATCACTTCTTTAATTAATATTTCTGATGGAGTATAGTTATGCCAGACCTCGTGAAGAGAATTGGCAGTTTCATTGATTCGAACGACCGGCAACGTATTCTTTACTTCTCCGATAATTACATGGTCGCATGACTCAACAAGTTCTTGTATCGTTGCATAACCAGGCCAGTCACCTCTCATGCGAATGATCTTTTCCGATTCAACCGTATTCGTTTCCTCGCTCGTTGGTGCTACATTTTCTGTTTTTGTATTTCCGGAAAATGTTGTCTTCGAGCCAATCACACGATCCGTAAGCAACGGTAACACAAAGATGATCCCTGCGACTATTGCGCAGGCTAACGCGGGAAAAGCAGCATATTGCCACTTGAAGCGACTTTTCGTAGATGCGGTGTCAGAGCATTGCTTGGGCTGTCGAGCGACGATCTCCATTTTTTCGATCGTCTTTTTATCGAAATCGGCACTGAATTGAAGCATTTGCATTGAATCACTATACGTTTTCTTATTCATAATAATCATCTCCGATCATATCCTTTAATTTCTTCCTGCCTCTTGCCAACCATGTCCCGACCGTCGCGGCATTCACATCCATGAGGCGTGATATTTCTTCGATCGAATATCCCTCGTAATAGTGAAGATGGATCGGGATCCGATACTTCTTTTCCAGCGACAAGACAAATCGGATGAGGTCGGCATTTTCTCGGGGCATGTACGAAAAATCGTCCGGAAGCTCCGTCACTTTTTTCTTCCAAACCGAATTCAGCACGTTCTTACACTTATTTGCCGTAACCGTCATGAGCCAAGCTTTCTTTTGATTTTCTGTCTCGCACAGCGGAGTCTTCTCGATATACGTAATAAATACCTCTTGTGCGATATCTTCGGCCTCTGCCCGGTTCTTCATGTATGCGTAGGCGAATCGAAGTATGCTGTCGCGATACTTCTCTACGGTTTCTCGAATTTCATCATTGCGCGCAGATGAATGGATCATGCAACACCTCCTTCACTAATATAACAAGTCAGTGCGCGGATATTTTTCACTTTTATGAATATTTTCTCAAAATGCCG
>JAAYIQ010000085.1 GCA_012523365.1 Clostridiaceae bacterium | reverse complement strand
TTTCATCTCGTTTGAGAGCCCGAGACGGCTTCGCACACGTACCAGACCCCGAAGAGAGATCCGCCTGCGTAGTTTTGCGCTCGCGCGGCCGGACACTACCTGAAAATTCGTCAATCGCGCCATTTTGCGTGCAATAGAATGTGTTGCGAATAACAAACATGCCGCCAAGACATCTGCCGGGCACTCCGCTTCGCAAACGTACCTCAAATTTTTAGGAACTCCGGATGTTGATTTGTTTGGCCGCAGGAAAACGGCGGGCGCGTGAGAGACCGATCGCGATGAATTCCGGATCATGACCCGGTTGGCCGCAGGAAAACGGCAACGGAGCGATCGCGGGGCGGTCTCCTGTTTGCTTTTCACGAAAATGGGTGAAGGGCCTTCTCCCGTAACGACTTGACGCCGCGTGAATGTGTACTTATGATTACAACAGAATGCGAACATGATTCGCGGGCGAACTTGGGGAGCAGGCCGGAGCGATTGTACGGAGGGGTTCTTTGTGAGAAACGCAAGCATGGTATTGGGCATCATCGGCGGGGTACTTTGCATTCTTTTGGGTCTGTTTCTTTTATTTACCGGTGTGATATTTATCAATCCGGAAATATGGCAAAACATCTATAAGACTACAGAAGCGGGGAGACAATTTCTGCCTGATTCGCGACTGATCTCATTTTCAGCAACATTATTCATCATTTTTGGTGTCCTTTCTTTCATTGCCGCCGCACTGGGTCTGATCGGCGGCATCATCGTCAAAAAAAAAGAATGTGGCATCCGGCGTGATGATGATCGTCGCGGCGGTGCTCAGCATATTTGCGTATTTTAATTTGATATCCATGACACTATTCATAATAGGCGCTGTATTCGCTCTGAAAAAGGAACCGCAAAATGTGATGCCGACCGATCCACCCCAGTCCCCCCGGGCTTAGCCGCGTTCGGAGACCGACTTCACGACCAGTTTCGCGCGCTCTGAACCCCAGTCCCCCCGGCCTTAGCCGGGTCCGGAGACCGACTTCACAACCAGTTTCGCGCGCTCTGAACCCCAGTACCCCCGGCCTTAGCCGGGTCCGGAGAACTTGCAATCGAGTTGACCCGGCCCCCGCGCCTCAGTCCTTTTCGAGCGTGAAGGTGTTATCGTCAAAAACGATCGTGTTACTGACGGGGTTGAACTGCAAATAGAAGAACAGGTCGCAGTTCTCGACGGGGACGTAGATCCCGATGTGCCCTTCCTCCACAGCCCAGGAAAATGAGTTCGCCCGGTCGAGGAACTGGCGGTCCAGATCGATGTCGTCCCGGATCTCTTGCTTCTCTTCTTCGGTGAGTTTGTCGCCCTCTTCGCGCCCTTCGTTTTTCAGCGCGATCACGGCATCTTCGTAGGTTTCCCTCTCGAGTTCGGACATATCGTAATTTCGGACGAACAGCGTATTGTCGTCCCGAAGCACGATTTGACTGTCCGTACCCGCCATCGAAAACGTCCCGTATTTGAGCTCCATCAACTCGTTCCTGTTGCCGACGATTTGGAGGATCACGACCAGAAGGATCACGGTCGCCAGAAGAAGGATCGCAAATACGATAAATGTTAGCTTTTTCATTTTAGTCTCCTTTGGTGGCACTCCCGGAAAGAGCGCTTCATCTGTTTGCTTCCGGATGCGGCTCGGCTGCGGACGATCTCCCGGATCACGACTTCCTTTTCCGTTGAAGCGGTGCCCGCGGACGATCTCCTTTGGTGCCGGAGCCGGAACGATCTGCTTTGTGCCGGAACGATCT
>JAAYIQ010000084.1 GCA_012523365.1 Clostridiaceae bacterium | reverse complement strand
GGGATCGGCTTGGGCGTCGGGGTTGGCTTCTTCGTGGGAGTCGGCTTGGAGGTCGGCTTCGGCGTCGGGGTCAGAGGCTTCTCATCATCGCAGAGCGAAGCCAGAACGTAGGTGTCCTTGACCGTACGATACCAGTCGTTGGCGGTGATCGCAACGACTTCGATCGCACTGCCCTTCGTGAGTTCTTTCGTGATCGAAAAGTCGGTTCCCGGGCCGCTTCGGACATTCAATTCACCCTTTGCGTAAAAAGTGCCGGACATCGGTTTCTCGGGTATTATCTTCGTAATGAAGTCGGAGGTGACATAGCGGCTCTCACCGATCTTCTTCCAGTCGTTGTCGGTCGCGGCGACGACGTCGATCTTGTCGCCCCATTCGAGAGTGTCGACTATGTCGTAGTCGGTTCCGGGACCGGAGCGAACGTTGATCTCCCCGGTCGCGTAGTATGTCGCGGATTCACTGGTCTCCGTAAATGAGGGCGCGGTCGCGTCGGTCGGCTCCGAACCGGAAGGGTCGGTAGCACCGACGGTCGGAATCGCATCCGTGGGGATCGGGTCGGTTGGGGGCAAGATCACCGCGGAAGTGTCCGTCCCGTCGCCGGAGGCGGATGCTTCGAGGCTCGTTGATTCGGCGGTAGCCCGGGGATTCGAGAACATCGCGTCAGCGCCGAGGATCGATATGAAGGCGAGCGCCAGCAGAAGGCCTACACCCAAAGCGGTTCGTAAGCCCTCACCGGGACTGCTGTATTCCTTTGATATTCCGATAAACTTCATATTGCGTTAGTCTCTCGCGGTAAAACCGAGGACGGTACCTTATAATGAAATCAGCCAAATCCGAGGATCCGGTCGTGTATGAACCATGAACGTCGAGCAAAATCACAATGATTATAACACAGAACGCAAAACTTGAAAAACATAGGTTCGGTACGTGCGAAAAGCATCGGCTCATCACGGATGTCCGGGAGGAGCCGGCGCTTTTCGTGCAGAAAAGGGATTATCGTTATTTTGCCCGAACCGCGAAGGGGGAATACGGGGAAAAATGGTCGTTCTGTTTTCAAAAAAATAGTGATACAAGAGATATTATCGGTTATGCTATTTGTATAACAGCCAAAGTTGTATACAATACAATTAGCAGTCGCAATTTCGAAGAGGACGGAGCGCATGTTTACATCGGGCAAGTGGTGCGAGGAAATACATGTCCGGGATTTTATTAACCGGAACTATACGCCGTATGACGGAGACGACTCGTTTCTGGCACCGGTTTCTGACGCGACCCGGGCGCTTTGGGATCAAGTGCTTGCCCTTCAGGAGCGGGAGCGTGAGGCCGGCGGCGTCCTGGATGTTGATCCGAATACGGTATCGACTATCACCTCCCACGAACCCGGCTATATCGATAAGAGCCTCGAGAAAATTGTCGGGCTTCAAACCGATAAACCGCTCAAACGAGCCATTATGCCTTTTGGCGGGATTCGGCTGGTCCGAACATCTCTGACGGCATACGGATATGAAATGGATCCGGTCATCGATAATATCTTCAAGTATCGGAAAACGCATAATGACGGAGTTTTCGATGCGTATACACCGGAGATGCAGAGGGCGAGACACGCGGGTCTGGTCACTGGTTTGCCCGATGCGTACGGCAGAGGCAGGATCATCGGCGACTATCGGCGGGTGCCGCTTTACGGAACCGCGTTCCTCATCGCCCGGAAGAGAAAATCCAAGGATTCCGTAATTCCCGATGTGATGGACATCGAGACGATTCAGCAACGCGAGGAGATGTCCGATCAGATCCGCGGTCTTTACGAACTCACAAAGATGGCCCGGAGTTACGGATATGATATATCGAGAGCGGCGCGCAATTTTACGGAAGCGGTGCAGTGGCTGTATTTCGCGTATTTAGGTGCGGTGAAAGAGCAAAACGGGGCGGCGATGTCGCTTGGACGTGTTTCGACGTTTCTCGACATATACGCGCAGAAGGACCTCGAGGAAGGCCGTCTGACGGAACCGGAGGTTCAGGAAATCGTCGATCATTTCATTATGAAACTGAGGATGGTGCGATTCCTGCGAACACCGGCATACGACGAGCTTTTCTCCGGAGACCCGACATGGGTGACCGAGGCGATCGCGGGAATGGGCTTGGACGGCCGTCACATGGTCACGAAGATGTCCTACCGCTTTCTTCATACACTGACCAATCTCGGACCGGCCCCGGAGCCGAATATGACCGTTCTGTGGAGTCCCAATCTTCCGGAGAACTTTAAACGATTCTGCGCGGAGGTTTCGATTCGTACGTCCTCGATCCAATACGAGAACGATGATTTGATGCGCGAAAAGTTCGGCGACGATTATGCCATTGCCTGCTGTGTATCGGCCATGCGCGTCGGCAAGCAGATGCAGTTTTTCGGAGCCCGCGCCAATCTTGCCAAACTCCTCCTGTACGCGATCAACGGCGGTCGGGATGAAAATACCGGCGAACAGGTCGGGCCGGTCCGCGAGCCTTTGAAATCCAAGGTTCTTGATTACGATGAAGTCGTGTCGCGTTTTGACGAGATGATGAAGTGGATGTGCAAACTCTATATCAATACGCTCAACGTCATCCACTACATGCACGATAAATATTGCTATGAGAAACTGGAGATGGCGCTTCATGACGAAGAGATCCTCCGAACGATGGCCTGCGGCCTTGCGGGCTTATCGGTGGTCGCGGACAGCCTGAGTGCGATCAAATTCGCGGAAGTGTGCCCCATTCGCAACGCGGAAGGTCTGGCGGTTGATTTTGACGTCCACGGAGCATATCCGGCGTTCGGGAACGACGATCCGAGAGTCGACAGAATCGCGACCGAAGTGCTGAAGAAATTCATGAACGAACTCTCGAAGCATAAGACCTATCGGAACGCCAAGCCGACGCTTTCAATCCTGACGATCACGTCCAATGTCGTTTACGGGAAAAAGACCGGCTCGACGCCGGACGGGCGCAAAGAAGGCGAAGCCTTCGCACCTGGAGCGAACCCGATGCACGGCAGAGACGCCAAGGGCGCCGTCGCCTCGATGCGCTCGGTTGCCGGGCTTCCTTATGATTACAGCGAAGACGGGATCTCCTATACTTTTTCGATCCTGCCGAATACACTCGGCAAAACGACAGAGGATCAAGAGGTCAATTTGTATGCGCTTATGGACGGGTATTTTTCGGACGGAGGACAACATATCAACGTCAACGTCTTCCAGAGAAAAACGCTTTTGGACGCGATGGAGCACCCCGAGAAATATCCGCAGTTAACGATCCGGGTTTCCGGTTATGCCGTACGATTCGTGCGATTGACGCATGAGCAACAGATGGAAGTCGTGAGGCGGACGGTTCATGCCAAGATCTGATTTTCCTGAAGCATGGGATGACCTGAGCGATACGGGTACCGCAAGAGACCGTGTCGCCGGAACGGACGATGTGATCGGTCGGATCCATTCCGTCGAGACCCTCGGCGCACTGGACGGCCCGGGTCTTCGGTACGTCTTGTTTCTTCAGGGCTGTCCCTTTCGGTGCTCGTATTGTCATAATCCCGATACATGGGCGCCGCACGGCGGGCGGGAGGTGTCCGCAGCGGAGCAATTTTCGGAAATGATCCGATACAAGAATTATCTTTCCGGAGGGGTGACCGTTTCCGGCGGTGAACCGCTTCTTCAGGCGGAATTTGTCAGGGCACTGCTTTCCAAATGCCGTGCCGCAGGCATACATACGGCGATCGACACGTCCGGAGGTCTGCCGATCGAGGGCAGGGAGTCTGCGATTCACGAGGCGGATCTGATCCTTCTGGATATCAAGTCTTTCGATCGAAAGAAGGCACTCGAAATGTGTGCGCTCGACACCGATCACGCATGGGGATTGCTCGATTTTTGCGAAAAGCAGGGCATCCCGGTATGGATCCGTCATGTTCTTTTGCCGGGTGCGACGGTTTTCGATAAAAAAGAGGACGGGACCGGGATCACGGATCGGGAGTCTTTTCTTGCGTACAACGAAGGACTCGTTGCGGGGATATGCCGTTTGAAAGGATATTCCTGCGTAAGCAAAATCGAACTCTTGCCGTTCCACAAGATGGGCGAGCATAAATGGGCCGAGCTCGGATTCCCGTATTCTCTCGGCGAGGCTGAGGAACCGGGGGAACAGATCGTCAGGTGGTGTACGGAATTACTCTGATCGCTTTCGAGAGGGTGATTAACTTGTCCGGCTTAAGAAAAGAAGCTGTCCCGCAGTGAAACAGCTTCTTTATATTTGTCGGGATACGATCAATTGTTGTTCAGCGTGGCGGTGTCGACACGTTTAACTATACGATTCCTAAGCTCCCGGGTGGCAGTCTCTGATGTATTTACCGACCATTCGGGAAACCTCGGCGATGATTTGCTTCGCGGTCTCCGCGTTGCCGGATTCGGTCATCACACAGAGGATATAATCCTCCGTTCCGAATACGATAGCAACGTCGTTATAGGTCGCGTAAGCAGTGTTGAATCCGACCTTGTGCGCGACCTGTTCTCCGCCGGACAGTCCTGCGGGAATCCCCCAAGAGAACTCGGTATTGCTCAGGTCATCGATCAATCCCTGATAGGAATCCGGATCCGTACAATAAAGGTCGTAGAGTTCCCGGGCGTATTCGGCAAGGTCCTTCGCGGAGCTTCGGTGCCGGCCGCTCTGGGTTCCGCCGGCGTAGTCTTTGTATGTGACCGCACTGCGGTAATTCACAACCGCGCTGATCGGCACCATGAAACCGTTGTTGACGGCGTCAATCCCGCCGAGCTTCCGGAGGACCATATTGGTCCCGCAGTTATCGCTGATGCGGATGGAGAGTTTACTGACCTCGCGGATGGTATATTCGGTCCCGTTCGCGGAATTCTGGATGGTTCCGGTACCGGCCTCATAGTCTCCGTTCGGGTAGGCGGCCGAATTATAAGACATTTTCTCATCCATCGAGAACACACCCGCCGCGGCTTGCTTATAAAGGTAGGTGTTGTATGCGATCTTCACGGAGCTCGCGGCGACCATCGGTGCGGTCTCATTGTAAACAATCGTTTCTCCGTTTGAAGGGTTGATATAACAGACGGAAAAACGCCCTGCCTTCGAATCAAGATAAGCGGTTACGTCTTTCTGAAGCTGAGCCAGAAGAGCGGCGCGCTCCTCGTCGGAAACCCCTTCGGTACCGGTCGTTTCGACGCTTGCGGAGGGATCGGTCGTCGTGCCGGAAGGGTCGGTTCCGGAGATCGAAGGAAGCATCGTCGGTTGCTTTGTCGGTTTGGCATCTCCGGGTAAGATGTTCCGGATCAGGATTGCGCCAACGATGATAAGAACGATACACATAAACGCGCATAGTCCCAAAATAATCAGGCGTTGACGCGCAATGGCTCTCTTGCGATTGCGCCGGCTTTCGTAATCTTGAATATTCATATTCGGAATCGTCGCTTTAAAGCGTCTCCTCTCGTATCGGTTTCGTTCGCTTATGCGAACCCGACTATTATACAACAAAAAGGTAAACTCGTCTTAAAGATGCGATGATCCGAGAGTGATTTCAACCAAACATCGACCCGGAGAGAGGGGCATCCATCGGTGATCGATCTAGTTCGCATCCTCAGAAATATCGCCTCTTGCCTTGAGGTCCGTAATGATGAGATCATATTTTTCCTTGTCGATCCGGAAGAAAAGCTTATAGACAATGAAACCGAGAACGATCAGGATCAGCGGAATAATGAGCATTGCCGACTTCATCATTAAAAGACCGGACTCGGACACCTTGTCCGGATCGCCGTCCGCCGCACTGATACCGGACATGATCACGACCGCGCCGACGACCGCGTTCCCGACCGCTCCGCCGATTTTATTGATGAAAGGCTGAACCGAGAAGGTGATGCTCTCATTGCGCCTGCCGAGCTTCCACTGACCGTACTCGATCGTGTCCGCCAGAAACATCAGCATTAAGAGTTGAATGAAGGCTTGTCCGACAAACAGCGGGATCCCGGCCGCCCCGATAAACAGCATATTCATCGGCGCGAAGAAGAACACTATATAACCGATGACGACCAGAATCGTCGCGGCGAAGTAGAGCTGTTTTCTCGAAAATCGCTTACTGAAGAACGGGAAGACCATCAAAGCGGCCAACTGGGACACGCCGAGAATCGCCGCGAAAATACTGTACATTCCCTCGTCACGGTACGCGTAAATGAAGAAGTACGTACCGAAGCTTGTCGTCGTTGTATATCCGATCATAAAGAGCGCAAGGGATATCAGAGTGAAGATCAGCTGGTCGTTTTTGAAAATCGCCCGCGCAAGCTCTCTGAGCGAAGTTTTCTCTTCTTTCTTAAAAACCGAGCGTTGCTCTTTGACACCGAACACCGTGAAGGCTTGCGTAAATATTGAAATCAGCACGATGGCGACCGCTACGATAAAGAAGCCGACTTTCCGACCTCCGGTAACGTTTCCGATCGCATTGGTGACCGGCAGAATGGCGACAACGGTAATGAAGAGGCCGATATTCGCGCAGATTCTTGCGGTCGAGCCGATCTTTTCGCGCGTCTTCTGATCAATCGAAAGGGTGGGGAGCATCGACCAGTATCCGATATCGTTTCCGGAAAAGGTGACTTCCCAGAGAAGATAGATTACCGTGAAAGAGATAATGTATGCGGTGCCCCGAAGTCCGATATCCGTAAAAAACAAGACGGTAAATATAGCGGACAACAAGCCGCCGATCGCGATCCAGGGCTTGAACTTGCCGAACCGTGTCTTCGTGTTATCGACGAAAAGACCCATCAACGGGTCATTGACCGCATCATATATGCGGACGGCGAGCGTAATACCCGTGGTCCACCACAGCGTTTGGTCCGGAAGGTTCAGAACCTCCGTCAGATACACATTGAGGAACATCGAGACCAACGTGTACTGCATATCTCTTCCGATGGTTCCGACGCTGAAGAAAAACCGGTTGCGGGATGTCCTTTTGTCCATGGTGCTTATCTCCTTTCGCGGGTGGGGGATATTATCGGGGATCGGTGATGATGTAAAGGTTGGAATCATAGTCGCCGAGAAGCCGGGTATGCTCGTTATAATAGGTTCCGATGAACGGTGTGGAGAGAGCGATCCCGCTCATCAGCTGATGTCCTTTGCCGGAATAGGACTCGACACAGTCCGACATCTTGTGAAAACGGTCGATCAGGCGAAACAAGAAACCGTTGGGGTCGACGCGAATCGGAAGGATGTGGTTGATCAGACCGCCGAAACGCTTTGCCCGAATCGCTCTCGGGATTGTACGAATCTTGTAGTCCCGGTCGGGAACAAGACCTCCGAGCGGTAAAATATCCGGTGTGTCGGCCGCATGACCGAGAAGGTTGAAAAGTCCGGCGATCGAAGATTCACCCTCGGGATCCGCGACCTGCCAGCAGACTTTGTTATCCTTACTCATGTCATGACGCAGGAAGCGTCCGAATTGGAACAGCCGCCGGTTTTCCTTATAAAAATCGATCATGCACCGGATCTCTCTGCGCTCCGGAACAGTCAAATGCGACGGGTCGAGCTCACAGCCGAGAACACCGAAAGCGGAGACATTAAAGCGCGTGGCGATCGGTGTGTCCCGAAGCGTCTGCTGATGCGGAGAACAGGAGATATGCGCACCGATCGTCGAAAGCGGATAGAGGTAAGAGAGCCCGGACTGAATCGCGAGTCGCTCGATCGGATCGGTGTTGTCCGATGCCCAGATCTGCGGCGAAAAGCAGAGCATCCCCATATCGAAACGATTCCCCCCGCTGCTGCACGATTCCAGAAGAATGTGCGGTCGCGGTCCGAAAACGCGTGCGAGAACGTCATAGAGGCCGAGTATATATGAATGAAAGAACATGCCCATATCCGGAAGAACAGAGGAGTACATATCCGTGATATGGCGGTTCATATCCCATTTCACGTAGGTGATTGCGGCACCGTCGAGAAGCTCGGCCAGACGGTCGACGATATAATCGCAAACCTCGGATCGGGTCAGATCCAGAACCAGCTGGTTACGCCCGTAGGATTCCGGGCGACCGGGAATACGGATCGCGTAATCCGGGTGCTCCCGGAAAAGCCGGCTTCGCGGATTGACCATTTCCGGTTCAACCCATATGCCGAACTTCATACCGATCCTCTCGATCCGCTCCGCAAAACGGGCGAGTCCGTGGGGAAATTTACGAGGATCCGGCTCGTAGTCGCCCAGGCCCGCGGTATCGTCTTTGCGGCCGGCAAACCAGCCGTCGTCGAGGACGAAGAGCTCCGCCCCAAGCTTCGCGGCGCGCCGTGCGGCTCCGAGCAGTTTACGCTCATTTACATCGAAAAAAAACGACTCCCAGGTGTTATAGAGCACCGGCCGCTCCCGATCCTTCCAATCGCCCCGGACGATATGCCGGTTGATAAAATCGTGGAAATTTCCGCTCGTTCCGTTGAAACCGCCGTCGCTATATGTCATCACCGCTTCCGGCGTCTCGAAAACATCCTCTTCACCCAGGGGCCACTCGAAGCAATGCGGGCTGATACCGGTCATGACGCGCACCGTGCCCGCGTGCGATCGCTCGATCGCCGAGTAGTGGTTGCCGCTGTATATCAGATTGAATCCGTAAACACCGCCGAACGATTCGGACGCGCGCGGATCCGAAATCAGAAAACCGGTATTGGTCCGGTTCCCCGAGGCACCGGTCGTATTTTCGAGTACGTAGATGCCGTTTCCGATCGGCTCTGTTTGCTTGTGCGCTTCTTTGATCCAGCCGCCGTGGAGTGTGGTGCGTTCGGTGCAGGTGGGGGGAAGGTCGATCATCAGACTCATCATTTTCCGGATTATCACCGGTCGGTCGCACCGGTTCCGGAGTTCCGCGCGACGCGTGATCACGTCGACTGCGGGAAAAACAGTGTAGAACAGGCGGAGGTCAAGATCGAAAAGCCGATCCGTCAGAACGACGGACAGCGTCTTCGTCTCGGCCGGATCCGCGTAAGCGCCGGGCAACCCTGACATCGGAATCGGACCGTCAATGATCTCATGGGACTGATACACAAAATCCGTGACAAAGGTCCCATCCGGCATTTTCAACTCACAGGGGCTTTGTCGAAAATCGCCTTTGCCGATCCCGGACCATTCGAGCGGCAGGATATCGAGGCAGTACATCGGATCCGACTCGTCATAGACGACCGTGCCGCCGACGGCGGCGGTGCGCTTGAGTTCCAAAGATGCGACATCCGGATCATCCAAACGCGAGCCGTAGTATATATGCTCCGGATGTCCGCGGTCGGTGATGCGGAAAATATAGCTCGTTTTATTCGTGTTCAGAAAGAAGATGCCGTTATCGTATCGAATCATCCTTCGTTCCTCCCGCTCAGCAAGACCGCTTCGTAAGGAGCCAGCGATCCGTCGTAGTCGATTCGTTCGTACGTGGAGAGCAGGAGTTTGCCGGACGCATTATACCGGCCCGGATTTCCGGAAAAATTGATGACGACCGTGATTTTCTCTTTGTCGTGAATCCGCTCGAAAACGAACAGCTTTCTTGAGATCTCGACGCTTCGAAACGCACCGGAACGGAGAAGCTTGTTGTGGTTCCGAAGCCGGATCATCTTGCGATAAAAAGCAAGGACGGAATTCGGATCCTTGTCCTGCGCCTCAACATTGATCTTCGTATGGTTCCCGTTGATGCCGAGCCACGGCGTACCGGTCGAAAAGCCGGCATTCTTCCCCGCGCTCCATTGCATCGGCGTTCGCGCGTTGTCGCGCCCGCTCCGGAGGATCATTTTCCAACGATACGATTTCGGAATATGGAGTCGCGTTGCCAATCGATACACGTTCAGCGACTCGACATCGCGGATTTGATCCATCGAAGTGAAGTCGAAGTCGGTCATCCCGATCTCCTGCCCCTGGTAGATAAACGGCGTGCCGCGCAAGCTGAGGAGAAGCACACACAGCATCCTGGCGGATTCGTCATGAAAGTTCTGATCGTCGCCGAATCGCGAGACGCTTCGGGGCTGATCGTGGTTCTCGAAGTAATTGGCGTTCCATTCGAGCGCGGTCTGCCACTTGGCGATCACCTCGCAGAATTTTTGCGGCTTAAAACGCTTCTTGAACCACTTTACGATGATCGAATCGGTATCCATATGCTCGAACGAAAAGAGCATATCGAGTTCTCCCCGTGATGGGTCGGAAAGGTCAAAGGCAGACTTGGGGGTGACCATGACGGTCTCGCCGACGGCAAAACAATCAAACTGCGACAAAACGTCGCGCCGGAGCTCCCGAAGGATCTCGTGTGTTCCGTCGTTGGTCAGGTAATGTTCGCGTCCGGTCAGGATGAAGCGCTTGCGGCCGTTCGCCAGGGATTCCTTCCAGATGACGTTGATCACGTCACAGCGGAAGCCGGCGACGCCCTTTTCGAGCCAGAAACGCATGATGTCCTTTACTTCCTCAATGACTTTGGGGTTTCGGTAATTGAGATCCGGCTGTTTCTTTGAAAAGAGATGCAGGAAATATTCGCCGCTTCGCTCGTCGAACTCCCAACAGTCTTCGGCGAAAAAGCTCGTCCAGTTGTTGGGCTTCTTTCCGTTCTTGCCCGGCCGCCAGATATAGTAATCGCGATAAGGGCTGTCGGGGTTTCGGCTTTCTTTAAACCACTCATGCTCGTCGGAGGTGTGGTTGATCACAAGATCCATGATCACCTTGATATCAAGCTTCTCCGCGAGTTGCAGGAGCTTATCCATCTCGGACATGGTACCGAAATCGGGATGGATGCTCCGGTAGTCGCTGATATCGTACCCGTTATCGTCGTTCGGCGAGCGGTAGACCGGAGAAAGCCAGAGGATACCGATACCGAGTTCCTTCAGATAAGGGAGACGTTTGATGATTCCGCGAAGATCGCCGATCCCGTTCCCGTCTGTGTCCTGAAAGCTTCTGGGATAAATCTGATACGCAACCCGGTCACGCCACCATGACTTCATGAACGCCACCCCGATTCGTTATAATATTAGTTTCATTCTACCTTTCCGCCATTCCCTCGTAAAGGGAATCATGTATACACGATTCCGGCGGAAGACAAAATCGTCGTATTGAGTGTGCGATATCCCGTATTGCCGCATTTCGTGTCGGTTCCATAAGCGGCAGAGGGAAACGGAGGCTCTTTTTGTGCAAGTTATTTTGCTTTGCAACTTGCATTTGAGAGCAGAAGAAGATAAGATTAATACAGAGGTTAGACGCGTCTAACATTTACATGATCAACGACGCGATTTTATAAAGGATTGGACGTGATTCAGATGACATTAAAGGATTTGGAAGTCGGCGGTTCCGGGGTGATCGTAGCGGTTCACGGACAAGGCGCGCTGCGAGATCGACTGCTCGACATGGGACTTACACCCAGAACCCGGGTCATGATTCGTAAAACCGCACCGATGGGCGATCCGATCGAGATCTCTCTTCGGTGTTATGAACTGACTCTTCGTAAAGAAGACGCCGATAATATTGAGATCATTCGCGACGGAAACCCTCCGACATGCAAAAGGCTTCAGAGAAGAAACAGAAGGGCTTTTCGAGGATTCGGAAGAAACAGCAGACCGGAGGAATTCGAGGTATGAATATCGCGCTGGTCGGGAACCAGAACTCCGGGAAAACGACGCTTTTCAATCAACTGACCGGTTCGAATCAGCATGTCGGAAATTTTCCGGGTGTTACGGTGGAGCGCAAAGAAGGGACAGTCCGCTATAAAAAGGACATGAATGTCGTCGATTTGCCCGGCATTTATTCACTTGCTCCTTATTCCAGCGAGGAGAAGGTGGCTCGTGATTTTATTGTCAAAAACAAACCCGACGGCATCATCAATATCGTCGATGCCAGCAATATCGAGCGCAATCTCTATTTGAGCATGCAATTGATCGAATTGCATGTCCCGATGGTGATCGCGCTCAATATGATGGACGAGGTTCGGGAGAGCGGCGGAACGATCCGGATCGAAGAGCTCAGTTGTTGCCTGGGCGTTCCGGTCGTCCCGATATCCGCAAGCCGGAATGAAGGCGTAGCGGAGTTGATCGAGGTTGCACACCGGACCTTCCGGGATCGTGTTTTCCCCCGACAGACCGATTATTGCTCCGGCGAGGTTCACCGTACGATTCACTCCATCGCGCACTTGATCGAAGACCATGCGGAAAAAATCGGCATCCCATCCAAGTTTCTTGCGACTAAGCTCGCCGAGGGGGACATTTCGCTTCGCGGTGAGTTGGATCTGAACAACAACGAGATCGACATGATCGAGCACGCCGTTAAGGAAATGGAAGACGAGATCGGGACCGATCGGAAGTCGGCGATCGCGGACATGCGATATTCCTATATCGAGAAGGTGGTGTGCGGAAGTGTCGTTCGACCCAAGGTGGACAAGGGACGCGAAAGAACTCTGCGCATCGATAAACTGTTAACCCATAAATACTTGGCGATCCCGATATTTTTGTCCATCATGGGGTTTATTTTCTGGATCACTTTCGGTGTGATCGGAAGCTTCCTGAGCGATTTACTCGGAAGCGGAATCGACGCGCTGAGCGGATTAACGGAGGAGGCGATGGCCTCGGCATCGGTCAATCCGACTGTCGTATCTCTTGTAGTAGACGGAGTTTTCGCCGGTGTCGGAAGCGTATTAACATTCATTCCGACCATTATGCTTCTGTTCTTCTTTCTTTCGTTGTTGGAAGACAGCGGCTACATGGCAAGGGTCGCCTTTGTCATGGATAAGCTCCTTCGTAAAATCGGGCTTTCCGGCAGAAGCTTCGTTCCGATGCTGATCGGTTTCGGATGCTCGGTACCCGCAATTATGTCCACTCGTACGCTTCAGAGTGAGCGGGACCGTAAGATGACCATATTTTTGGTTCCGTTCATGAGTTGTACCGCTAAACTCCCGATCTACGGGATGTTTACTCTTGCCTTTTTCCCGGATCACGCCGCCGTGGTCATGATCTCATTATATGTCTTGGGTATGGTGCTGGCGGTGCTGACCGGCCTTATGATGAAGCATGTCGTTTTTCGAGGTAAACCGGTTCCCTTCGTTATGGAACTGCCAAACTACCGATTACCGGGGATCAAATCGGTCGCGATGCTCTTGTGGGACAAGACCAAGGATTTCCTGGTTCGGGCGTTCACGTTGATTTTTATCGCGTCACTGGTCATTTGGCTCTTGAGATCCTTTGACCTGACCTTTAACCTTGTATCCGATGATTCGCAAAGTTTGTTGGCCGGTATTTCCAAAATACTGATACCGGTATTCGCACCTTTAGGTTTTGGCGACTGGAAGGCGGTCACAGCATTGCTGACCGGATTCATGGCCAAGGAGGCGGTGGTGAGCACTTTTGCGGTCTTGACCGGTTCCGGTTCTTCCGAACTTCCGAGGGCACTCCGTGCAATTTTCAGCCCGGCTTCCGCTTATGCCTTTTTGGTTTTCACTCTGCTTTATACCCCTTGCGTTGCGGCGGTCGCCACGATTCGGCGCGAATTGAACAGCAGGCTTCTGGCCTTCGCGGCAGTGTTGTATCAGACCGGGTTTGCTTGGGTGATGGCGTTTATCGCGTACCGAATCGGGATACTTATTTCTTAAGTGACTTTCGTTCCGGGTCATTTCTCAGCGATTCTTCGATCACACTGATAAACGCCTCGACGATGTCCGGATCGAATTGCGTACCCTTGTTGGCGCGAAGTTCTACGATTGCCTGCGCCCAGGACATTCCTGCCTTATACGGCCGATCAAAGGTCATCGCGTCAAAACTGTCCACGACGGTCAGTACGCGGGACAGGAACGGGATTTCTTTGCCCTTCAGTTTGTTGGGGTAACCGGTTCCGTCGTATCGTTCGTGATGATGAAGGACGAGCGGAGCGATTTCGGCAAGAATCGCGACTTCTCTCAATATATGGGCTCCGACGACGGAGTGGTCGCGGATATCGCTCCATTCCTTTTCGTTCAGAGGGGTTGATTTGTTAAGTACTTTCTCTGTCAGATTCACCTTCCCGATATCATGCATGTAAGCGGCGAGCGACAGAGATCTTCGTTCGTCTTCCGCCAGACAGAGTTGTTGAGCAAGGGCTTTTGAGTACATGACGACGCGCTCGACGTGTCCGGAAGTGTAGCGATCGCGCGCGTTGATGATGTTGATCAGGGCCTGCAGAGAGTTAAGAAGGTCGTAATCATCCTTCTCCATGTCCAGTTCGATCGTGTCGAGAATCGAGTCATATACCTCGACTCGGTTCTTGCGGAAAAGTTTGGCCCGGTATAGGGCGTCGTCGGCATTTTTGATCAGGGCAAGCGCATTGTCCGTATGAGAGTTCCATTGCGCGATACCAACCGAGAGAGTCATGGGATCGACGGACGGAAGCTTTTCGCGATCCTCTTTATCCGATATCAACATATCGGCCCGAAGATCCAGATTCTGGAATGAACTTCTTATTTTCTCGCCATAACTGACCGCATCGTCTTTTGTCAGATTCGGCATGATGACGGCAAATTCGTCTCCTCCGTAACGGGCGAGAATGGCGCCTTCGGGCTTATGCTCGGTCATTAGTCGTGCGACGGTGCTCAGAAGCCTGTCGCCGTTTAAATGGCCGAAGGTGTCGTTGAATTCCTTGAACGCGTCGATATCGAGAAAAAGAAGCGTAAGCGGTTGCCGGAGGCGGTGGCAGGCCTTGATCTCGTAATTCAGAGTGCTGTGAAAATATCGATGATTGAACAGCCCGGTGAGACCGTCTTGGTTTGCCTTTTCCTCGAGCGCCAGAATTCGATCCCGGTCCGTCATCACGAACCGATCCAGAATCCAAGTCGTCAGGAAGAGTACCGCAATGGAGATCAGGTGCTTTTCGAGAAAAAGGGTGATGGTGGAGAAAGAGTAGACGATATCCAGGACCAAAATGTAGATCGAAAGGAGCGAAATGATCAGATAAGCCTGTCGCAGACCGATTTGAATCGTGACCGGTACCAGAAACAGGAGCGCGGCGATAAGAAAATAACTGTTGTTTTTGTCGGTGAACCAAATCAGCGCGGCGGATGCCGCAAGAAGCACGAAAGATTCGAAAACCAAAAGCCTTCGTATGCCTTCGTCCGTCTCTCGCGGCCGGTACTTCAGGAGGATCCATGTGTGAAAATAACAGATGAGCACTGCCGCGAGTACGGAGGAAACGGATATAATCAGGACGCTTCGCTCGCTCCATGTTGCGGTGTGATCCTCGATTAAGCCGCGAACGACAAACAAAAGAGACACCAACAAATATCCGGCCTTACAAAAGGTGAGGATTCGGTTCAATTTCTCATCATACTTTTTTTCTTGCAATTTCTCATTCTGCCTTTCTCTAGATGTCCCATGGTTCTATATCCCAGTCGTAATTCAGAACCACTTTCAAAAATGCGTCTACAACAGCAGGATCGTAAAGGGAGCCCGAGCCGGATCGGATTTCTTCCGCGGCCTGTTCGGTTGTCAAAATTTTCCGGTATGATCGTTTCCCGGTCATCGCGTCAAAACTGTCCGCTACCGCGATCACCGAGGCAAAGCGTGGGATTTCTTCGCCTTTGAGCCCCTTGGGATAGCCGGAACCGTCCCAACGCTCATGGTGACACAACACCGCTTCGGCCAGCTCCGCGATATCATAAGAGGAGCGAAGGATCCGACAACCGATCTCCGGGTGCGTGTGAATTATGTCCATATCCTCGGCGCTCAGATCCGTTGTACTGCTTAAGAGCCTGTCGTCAATTGCGATTTTCCCGATATCATGTACAAAACCGGCAAGGTTCAGAAGGTTTACTTCGGTCTCGGACAGGTTCAGCTTTCTGGCGATCTTTTTACAGAGCTCGCCGACTCTCTTCGAGTGGGCTTCCTCACGGGGGTTCTTCTCGTGAAGGGTATGCATGATCGCCTTAATGATCGTGTTGCGCATGCTTTTGCTCTCGGCGATTTTGCTCTTATTCATGTGATCCTCGGCGGATTTGATTGCTGACAGAATCGACTCTTCCGCGATCGTTTTGGTTGCCACTCCAAAAGATATATCGACCGGAATCGTGTTGACCTGCGTTTGCGCCAAGGCCAGCTTGATCCGCGAAACCAACGTGTCCGCTTCCTTCTCGGACGTATTGGGCAGAATAAGCATGAATTCGTCACTGCCCCAACGGGAGACGATTCCTCGTCCTTCGCTGGAGACGGAGATAACATCCGCACCCTTTTTAAGAATCGCGTCTCCGGTGTGATGTCCGAAGGCATCGTTGACGAGTTTCAAACCGTTCACGTCTCCGAGAACGACGGATATCGGAAGATTCTCGACCCGGTCCGTACGTTTGATGATTTCCTCGGAATACCGTCGGTTATATAGACCGGTCAGAAGATCGTGATAACTGATGTAAAGGTTGCTTTCCTGCGCTTTCTTAAGCGGCGTGATGTTCAGAATAAAGCAGGTCAGTCCGATGACGTTCCGGTTCTTATCCATGATCGGAGATAAAAATTTCTGCCAGTACGCGCGGGCTTCCTCCGTCTCGCCGAACTCCTCGGTGACGGAAAAGTACTCTCCCGAAAAGGCCCGGTCAAACTCTGAGCGAAGAAGTTCTGCGTGCTCCGGTTTTTTCACGCACTGAAGGATATCGGCTCCGATACTGATCTCTTTCCCGAAAATACGAAGGACAGAGTATTTGTGCCGGCTGTTAAATGATGTGTATCGGTAATCGCGATCCAGGGAAAAAACCATGATATCCGGAGAACTTTCCAGCACAGCGGAAAAGATCGTATTCGTCTGATCCAGCTCGGCATGAAGTTCCTCCTTGCCGGATTTAAGACCGGACGCATGCATCAACTCGTGGGAAGAACGCCAGAAAATAAAAAGAGAGGTCGCCGTAACGAATACTAATCCTTTAATAATGGAGACAAAAACCAATTGGTGATGGTTGGGTAGAAGCGTTTCGATCACCTTGTCGGAAACAATGATCCAGATCACGCTGATCAGGAGATAAATCAAGGTTATCTTGAGCGCCGGAACGACAGCAATGAAATCGCTTCGGTACTCCGCTCTTACAAAGAAAGGACGAAAAAAGGCGCTGATCCGTTTACTTAAAGGTTCTCCTTTGTGTTTCTCGGACATAAAAAATACCCCGCGCAAAATAGCAAACCGATTCTTCATTAATATTATATAGCACGTTTATGAATGAAATAAAGCCAATAACAGCCGGCCGAATGATTTTATCAAACAAAACATCATCCGCATTCGCGAAAAAAGGGCGGACGAAGATTCAAAACCAAACAAAACAGAGGCGGCCGGGGTTGCGTCAGGAATACGCCCACATTCCCAAATTGTCCGTGCGAGCGAGTCGTTCAAGTGCCCTCAGCTCGCTCTCGTAACGCGTGTCTTCACCGTACGCGACAGCGCGGGCATAACCGCCGCGAATCAACAACGCGCTGAAATTGAGACGCTCAAAAGTCTCCTTGTCGCCGTTCGCCGGCTTGTCCAACCATACATAACGAAGAAGTCGATCATATTGATCGACATCCGAAACGTCTCTCTCCAGATAAACGATACGGTTCGAGAGGGTCTGTTGCGCAAACGCATAGGCCTCTTCGGCAAACGGCTCGCCGTCCTGATCCTCTTTCTCGGTCTCCGGGGCATCGACGCCGATAATGCGAACTTTAAATTTTTCACCATGATCGTCTTCCACCCAGATCGTATCACCGTCCACCACCCGGGTTACGGTAAACGGTTTTGTGACCGGGGCATCGGAGGACAGTCCTTCGTTCGAGGATACCGTCTCCTCCCCCGAAGTCGGGTCGGCGGCGAATGAGGATTGCGCTTCCGCCCATTGGTTCAAGACATCGACCAGTTCTTCCGCGGAGACGGAGCAGCCGGACAGAATGATTCCCGCAATCAGTGTGATCACTGCCCGAACCAACATCCTTCTGCCGAAAAGATTCGCTCTCCGGAGATTCGGTGCAGGTGGGTCATGTCTTGGCATATGTCTTTTCCTTTCGAACAATCAAAAAGCCGACGACACCCGTCACGGCCAACAGATATATTGAAACAACGATCAATACCTGCATGATCCCGAGAAACGCGAAAAGCCCGGAAAAAGCAAGCGTGACCATAATACCATATAGGTTTGCCGCGAGCGATACGATCGAATGAACGGTCGAGCGACCTTGCGACTCGATCCTCTGTTGAATATGGTCTTCGATCAAGACCTGAATACCCGCGCTGGACGCAAAATACAGCCCGTACAGAGGGATCAGCAGGGCCCTATCGAAAAGAGCGAAGCACAATAAGAAAAGGGCGCCGAGCAGGCTCAGGGTTACGATCAGACGCACGCCGCCGATCTCACGTTTCTTCCGCCAAAGGAGTCGGAACTTCGGAATTAATTCCGCACCGATCCCTTCGAAGATGAAGCGCCCCATCCCCCATAGAGCAACGAAAAAGACACCGGGTACGTATCGGGACGCGACCGCCGGATCGTATTCATCCAATGTGCCGTACATCCCGACGGCCAATACCGAGAGGAGTACCGGCAGGAGTATGATCGGTGTGCCGAGAAGAAACACCGCCGCTCCCCGGAGTGTTTGCGGATTTACCGTCTCGGATTCCGGATCTTTGTCCGAGCGTGCCTCCAGATAGAGGTTGACCTCCGTGAAACCCAAAACAATCGCGGAGCTCAGAAGAAGTGACAAAACGGAAACGATCAGTGCCGTTGAAAATCCTCCGAAATGTGTAAGAATTCCGCCCAACAACATCGCCGCGGCCAGAGAAATTCGCCCGAACATCTCGCCCCGGCCGTAAATGCGATCAAACCGGTCTTTCTGACCGGCCTTTTTCAGTGAATCGAAAAGCAGTGCCTCGCGCGCTCCGGAGCCCATAGCCTCGGCAACACCCCATAGCACAAATCCGGCCGCAAAGAGTGAAAAACCGTCCGCGAAAAGCCAGACCGCAAAGCACGCCGCCTGAAGAAACACGGAAATCAGCAAGAGGTTCTTGCGGCTCCAACGATCCGCCAGAACGCCGGAAGGCAGTTCAAGAAAGACGACAGGCACGGACCAGATCATCAGCAGAAGAGAAATCTCGGAAAGGGACAGACCCTTATGCTCGAAAAGCAAGAGGTACACGGGATAGATCGGTACCAGATTCGAAAAAATACAGAACAGATAATTTTGTATCGGTTTCATATAGAAGCCATTATATCGGTACAAAAACAAAATAACAATTTTCTTCTCCCGACCGCTGTCCCTTCGTCGGGAACCCTTGCCGGATGGTACAATGGGGAGGAAAGGGAGGGTCGGAATATGAAAGAAATATACTTGGCCGGCGGTTGCTTCTGGGGTCTTGAGAAATATATGTCATTGCTTCCCGGTGTCTCGGAAACCGAGTCGGGGTATGCAAACGGAAGTGTGGAGAATCCGACATACGAGCAGGTTTGCACGGGAAGCACGGGTCACACCGAGACCGTCCGCGTGGTGTATGATCCGGACAAGGCGACGCTCGGCTTTCTGATCCGGATGTTTTTCGACGCGATCGACCCGACCTCCCTGAATCGTCAGGGAAACGATGTCGGGAAGCAATACCGCTCCGGGATCTATTATCGAAACGAGGAAGATTTGCCTGTGATCCGGACGGAGATCGAATTCCTGGAAGAAAAAATCAAGAGGAAGAGCGCGATCGAGGTCGGGCCGCTTCACTCGTATTACCCGGCGGAGGAGTACCATCAAAAGTATCTGGATAAACATCCGAACGGATATTGCCATATCGGTTCCGCGAAAATGGATCGCGCGGCGAGGGCAATCGTTGACCCGTCACGATACGCCCGCCCGCCGTTGTCTGAACTCCGGGCGGAATTGTCGGGTGAAGCGTGGAGGGTGACGATGCAAAATGCTACGGAGAGGCCGTATACCGGTCAGTACAGCAGTCATTTCGAGGAAGGAATTTATGTGGACATCACGACCGGTGAACCGCTTTTCTCTTCGCGGGATAAGTTTGAATCGGGGTGCGGCTGGCCGAGTTTCAGCAAGCCGATCGATCCGAATGTCATTGCCGAGAAAGAAGACGAGTCGCTTTTCATGCGACGGATCGAGACCCGGAGCCGGGTCGGCGACGCGCATCTCGGGCATGTTTTTAACGACGGTCCGCGCGAGAAGGGCGGCCTGAGATATTGCATCAACAGCGCGGCTTTGCGCTTTATTCCTCTCGAGAAATTCGAGGACGAAGGCTACGGATACCTTCTGGGACTCTTTTCCTGACCACTCACCGTCGTTTTTCGCCCACTCAGCCGGAGAACGGTTTACACCCGATTATCCGAATTTATAATAAAACCGTAAGCGAAAGGAGGGCTTCGAATGCGTGTTCGGATCGAGGAAATACCCGAAAACGAATCGGACGAGATTATTGTCCGTTGCCGTAAGGATACTCCGGAGATCCGATCGATCTGCTCCGATATTGAATCGCTCATCCGGCGAGCACCATCGGAACCGGATCGTAACGCGAGTCCGAACCGCCCTTCTCAACGAATCGGAGGTCCGCTGAACGCGATCCCGACGCCCGAGTTTTATAAAGGTGAGGAACAGTACTATCTGAGCTTTTCCGAGATCCTTTTTTTCGAGACGGAGGGTGAAAAGGTGATCGCGCATACGGCGACGGATTCTTACGAGACGAAGCAGAGGCTTTATGAGCTCGAGTCGATGCTTCCCGGATCGTTTGTCCGCATCTCCCGTTCGTCGATCGCGAACGTCGCACACATCTTTTCGATCCAGAAAGGCCTGACGCGAGTCGGACTCGTGACATTCCGCGGATCGTATAAAGAAGTGTATGTCTCAAGAAAATACGGCCGTCATGC
>JAAYIQ010000083.1 GCA_012523365.1 Clostridiaceae bacterium | reverse complement strand
GCATACGAGATGCTGATCGAGAAATATCGCTCGGTCGAAGTACAGGAACTGGAGGCCGCCAAGCAAGAGACCGAAGCCAAACTGCGCAAAGAAAAAGAAAAAGCCGAGGCTGCAAAGGCAAAGGAAGAAGCGGCAAAGAAACGCAAGGCCGCCTCATCCCCAATCGGGAAAGCGGTCAATTCCGCGGTCACCTCCGCCGGTCGAGAGATCGGACGCCGCTTGATCCGCGGCCTACTGGGCGGATTTTTGAAGTAAGTAGCAAGATGCCCGCTCCATCTTTCACGTGCAAGAGGACACCGTCGGAGAATTCTCAAGTCACCGGCAACACCGGTCACCGGTCCCGGTCATCGGTACGATCCGATTCCGCCGCAAGCACCCATTTCTCAATAATATCCCGGATCTCATGGACGGATCGAGCACGAACCGCTTCCGCGCGGCACTCTGCCGCTTTATGACGACCTTTGAGGTAATGGGCGATCTGCGAGCGCATTTCTTTCATAGCGCAATCCTCGCCCAACAAACCGGTCAGTCCGTCCAGATGCTCGAAAATCAGATCCGCTCGTTCCCGCGGCGTCGGCGACCTACGGGAAGGAGCGCCCTCCAAATACCCTCGAATGTCCGAAAACACCCATGGGTTCCCCATCGCCGCTCGCCCGACAGCCACGCCGTCCGCGCCGGTCTCGCGGAGCATCCGCTCCGCCGACTCCCCGTCCCGCACATCCCCGTTCCCGATCACCTTCACCCCGGATCCGCGAAGCGCTTCCGCCGCCTCGGCAATGACACTCCAATCGGCCTTTCCCCGGTACATCTGTTCTCGGGTTCGCGCGTGTAAAGTGATCGCGCAGGCCCCGCTGTCCGCGCACATTTTCGCGAATTTCACCGCGTTGATACACTCGTCGTCCCAGCCTTTCCGAAACTTAACCGATACCGGGACACCGAACGGCTCCGCCGCGCGAACCGATGCGGTAATGATGTCGGCGGCCCGTGGAATATCCTTCATCAGCGCGGCTCCGGCACCGGTCTTTACGACTTTCGGGACCGGGCACCCCATATTCAAATCGATCCAACGGGCTCCGGACAACTCCGGATGACGCAGGATCAAGGGGATCGCCCTGGAGAAGTCCGTCGCGTCATGCCCGAAAAGTTGGATCGCGCACGGCCCCTCCGCGTCGGGATCAATCCGCAGGTACCTCATACTCCCGTCGACCGAGCCCTGAAAAGCGATCCCGCGCGCGCTGACCAGCTCGGTGCATCCGCTGTCGGATCCGAACCTGCGGCACATCGTCCGAAAGGTCAAGTCAGTGGTTCCGGCGATCGGCGCGAGTGAAACGGTTGCGCGCGATCGTCCCGGTTCGGAACCGGATTCGGAAAGATTGATTGACAGCCCCTCATTCGCCGTATCATCGCCAAATAACAGGTTGTCTTTCGTCCATTTTCTATGTATCATTATCTCGGCCTCATGTCTTTATTTTAATCATTATACCGTTTCCGACCGGAAGTGGAACGCCGGATCGCTTACTTTGACCGAATGGGGAAAGAGATGCGCAGTCGCCTTCACAGTATTGATATCAGGGCATTGGACTGGATTTATGAGAACCTTCGTTCGCGGAGGATGGATTATATCATGCGTTTCCTGTCCCTGACCGGAAATATCGGCCTGATTTGGTTCCTCGCCGCGATCATGCTTTATGTCACTCATGTCAGTCCGGAAGCGACGTTTTGCATTGTCGCCGCGCTCGTGATCAGCGCCCTTTTTGCGAATCTGATCCTGAAAAAGACCATGCGTCGCGAGCGTCCTTTCGTCAGCAGAGACGATCGTAACACATTGATCGCCCCTCCGTCCGATTTCTCTTTCCCGTCCGGGCACACCTTTTCCTCATTTGCGGCGGCGACCGCTATCCTGATGCATGCTCCGAAACTCGGAATCGTGGCGATTTTCTATGCGGCCGGGATCGCCTTTTCGAGGCTTTATTTATACGTCCATTATCTGTCGGACGTTGTGTTCAGCATAATATTCGGAGTCGGGACCGGGATTCTGGTCTGTTATCTTTATAATATTAACTTCATTGTTTAACAGAACCCGCTCCCCGGCATCGCATCGGGTTGTCTGTTTCTGTCGACGATGTCAATCATCGTGATATTCTCGTCAATGAAAATCAGGCTACTCTGTGGCAATCATCGTAT
>JAAYIQ010000082.1 GCA_012523365.1 Clostridiaceae bacterium | reverse complement strand
GTCATTGCCGCAACCAAGCCCGTGGCGCTTCCGCCGATCACCAATACATCTGTCTTGCGCATAAAAGTACCCTCTTTCGTTTTTTATTCGGAAAAATCCTATAGCAATATGGCATGTCGATTACGGACATATGTCAATTAATCGATCCCTATATGTGCATAAATAATAGAGATATCTTCTGGTACAAGAGCCTTCTTCCTCAACTAATGCGAAATGACTCAGAGAATCGCTATAAATTTGGTCGAATGGCTGCCTCCTCGGCGGAATCCCTCTGTCGAGATGCGTCAAAACAAATTCAAGATTTTTTCTCGCGTGATTAGCATAAAAAAGTCCCCTCTCATAAATTGCACAATACTGTCCAACTTATAGGGGGAACCTCATAGTGTTTGGCGGAGAGAGTGGGATTCGAACCCACGGAAGGCTATAAACCTTCGCCGGTTTTCAAGACCGGTGCCTTAAACCAACTCGACCATCTCTCCGGGTGGGTATTTCCTCGTCGAACTCGCGAGGATATGCCCGATTATTCTACTCACTGGGGCGAATCTTGTCAATTCGGTTGCGCTGAAATTTCAGGATGAGACGGGGCCGAGGGAATAACCGGATTCGGGAACGGATCGAAGGATTGAACCGTCTGTGTCGCCGAGCTTTTCGCGGATACGACTGACACAGCCTTCGATAATCTCGTCGTCGACGAAACGGGTATCGTTCCAACCGACCTCATACAACTGATGGGTATTGAATATTCTGCCCGGATTTTCCATGAAATGTCGGAGCAATTTGTACTCGGTCGGAGTCAGATCAAGCGGTATGCCGCCCGTTGCTACTTCACAACGATCGGTATCCAGTTCGATGTTCTCGAAACGGTAAATGCCGGGCTCAGTACTTTTCGCGTCCGAAAACTGACGGGCGCGGTGCAGATGACCGCGAATCCGGGCGATCAGATCGTTTGCGTTAACGGGAGTCATGATCAGATCGTCGGCACCTAGGCGAAGAGCTGTGTGAAGCTCGTTCGTATCTCCGGAAGAGGAAATAAGGAGAATCGGAACGTTCGCGACATCTCTGAGCTTGCGTACGAGATAGCGACCATTCATTCCCGGCAGAGAAATATTCAGGACGGCAATATCGATACGGTGCAAATACACAAGTTCGAGGGTGTCCGCACCGTTTTGGGCTTCCAACACACTGTAGCCTTCTCTTTCCAGGTAGAGGCGAAGCGTGTTCAGTGTTTCCTTTTGACCGTCCGCAATCAATATCGTTGTCTTCATGGGACCGTCCTCCAAACAGAGTCCTTCAATATTTGTATTTTTTCGAAAAGCGGATCTCGCTCTCGAATTCAATCGCGCAAAACGATTCTCTCTATCTTGATTATCGCAGAAACACAGGAAATGGCAAGAAAAAAGATAGATGTTATGAATAATTGATACATAAGTTGTAGCGGTCTGTTCTCCTTTCGCGGTCTTTTTCGGGCCGTGCAAAAATCGTTTCGTTTTCATCGCTTATTTTGTCCGGGCGTGCTAGAATGGCCTTGTACAGAGGGTGCTTTAGTCGAAGCGGGGAGTAAGGTATGAAACTATATTTGAAGCAAAAAATCTTTTCATGGTCGTCGCGCTTTACGGTCAGGGACGCCAACGGTGATGACAAATACAATATTCAGGGAGAACTGCTCAGCTGGGGCAGAAAGCTCCATGTTTTTGATAAAGCCGATCGCGAGGTCGCCTTTATCAAGCAAAAAGGGTTCTCGATTCTGCCGAGATTTGAGGTCTACATTGAAGATCATTTTCAGTTTGAAGTGATTAAGAAATTCACCATTATCCGCCCGGAGTACGATATGGTTGGACTGGATTGGGTGATCAAGGGAGAGTTGTTTTCGCACGAATATAAAATTGTCGGGGGGTATGGTCCTGTCGCGACTGTCTCAAAGGCGTATTTTTCATGGGGCGACAGTTATTCCATCGATATTGTTAATCCGGAGACGGAGGTTAAGGTTCTGGCTGCTGTTCTGGCAATCGATTGCGCGCTTGCGATCGGAGGAACAGCCGTATAGCTCCGGGGTAGCACTCCGGATGCAAAGACATGCTTTTTTCGCGAGAGCGTTGTATCGGAATAAACCGCGGTAACTTTGTGATGCCGCCCTGTCGAAGGAGGTCCCGTTAATGTTTCAGATTCTTCTCACTCCGTCTGCCGGAAAGCGCCTGATCGGCAAAGCGACAGCAAAACTTCTTTTTGAGACCGAAGCGATTCGCACCGGTATCGTCGGGATCATAGCGGGTACGACGAACGCATATGTCGCGGAGGAACTGTTGGCGATTCTCGGTCAGGCCGAAGGATTTTCGAGGGAGAGGTTTTTCCGTGGGATCACGACCGCGGGGCGAAAGCAAACGGATGAAACCGGACGCCTTCGCGGGGAGTCCCAATTTTTCGGTGATGTGATCATTAACAAGGGAACGTTCGTTCCGGGCAAGACGATCGATGACTATATATCTTCTTTCGGAGCGGGAGATGTGATCGTAAAGGGCGCGAACTGCGTGAATCGAGCCGGAAAAATGGCCGGTATTCTGATCGGTCATTCGGAGGGCGGTACGATCATGAAAATTATGCCGGCCGTAATCGGACGGCGCACTCGTCTTATCATTCCGGTAGGGCTTGAGAAAAGGGTTTCAGATGATATCGGTGATATTTCTGCACTGTTGAACACACCGGGGTCGAGCGGCTTTCGAATGATGCCTGTCTTTGGAGAGCTCATTACGGAAATTGAAGCGATTCGCATCCTGTACGGCTTATCTGCACGGTTGGTTGCGGGCGGTGGTGTCTCGGGCGCTGAAGGCGCGATATGGATAGTGGTCGAGGGCGAGAAAGAGTTGTTGCGGGCATGCGAATCGAACCTGCGGGCGATCTGCCTTGAGCCGCAGTTTGCCCTTTAAGGATAAATACATCTTAGAGACTTTCCCGAACGATGATGTAGGAATTGGTGAATACTTTGTCTTCTTGTGGAGGGTTCTTGTCCAGAGAATAATCAAAAAGAAGTTTAACCGGCATGTATCCCTGTTGATAGGGATCCTGCGGGATGGTTGCGCTGATAATACCGGACAGCAGATACGGCCTTGATTCAGAGGTAATATCGTGCGTGAAAAGACGGATCGATTGGCCGGAACCGGCCTCGGCTAAAGCTCTGCAGGTGCCCCCGACCGCTCCTGCCGTCATGTAAATGGCATCCGGCTTCAGGGATGACTCGAGAAGATTTCGAGTGATCCGGTAGGACACGTCCGAATTATCCAGAGTCTCCTCGACGTCAGACACCGTGATGTTAGGATAATCTTTCTTAATAACGGAATAGAAGCCGGAAATACTCTGGTTATGACCGAGGACGTGAATCGATCCGGTCAAAATGACCACATTCATCGGATTACCCGCCGCAACAAGCCCGAGGAGACCGGCAGCCATGCGGCCGCTTTTCGAATAATCGGTTCCCACATAGCATAGGCGTTTGGAATTCTCAAGGTCGGAGTTCGATGTAATCACCGGGATACCGGCATCCACCAGTGAGTTAATTTTATCTACCATTATTTTCTCGTTGACCGGACAAAGTATTAATGCCTGAACACCCTCGGAGATTAACTCGTCAATCCTTTGGATCTGGGCATCCGCGGAGAATCCGCGGGTTGTCTTCAGAGACACGGAAACAGCATAATCCGAGAGTTCCTTCTCGGATTCCCGAAGACCGGTAATTACATCATCAAAATATGGATTCCCCTCTGAAGGAAAAACAGCGCCGATCTTGAGCGGATGCTTTCTTGCAGCAAGCGCCAGACCGGCACGGTTTGTTTTATATCCAAGGTCGCGCGCAATCGCGCGGATTCTCTCGGCTACCTCCTCGTTGACTTCACCCCGGTTATTGAGGGCACGGTCTACTGTTCCCCTTGATACTCCGGCGATTTCAGCGATTTTCTTGATTGAAGTCATTTGCTTTCTCCGTAGGGTGAAAGTCTGAGCCTCTTTCCGGGTCTGCTCGGCGAAAAGAATCGCATACCGACTGCGGCAAACAACAAAACATCCGGCAAGCTTATCTGCTCTTTCTCTTGGATAAGACGTCGAAGCCAACGGCCAACAGAAGAACCATGCCCTTAACAACCTGCTGTGCGGCCGTCTGAAATCCCATGAAATTCATACCGTTATTCATAATACCCATAAAGGCAGCTCCAATCAGAACGCCGCTTACCGTACCGATACCGCCGTAAGCGGAAGCGCCGCCGATAAAGCAGGAAGCAATGGCATCCAGTTCGAAGTTTTGACCCGCTGTCGGGTTGGCAGAGTTCAGACGGGTGGCAAAGACCAGTCCGGCAACACCGGCCAGAAAAGACATGTTTGCGTAGGCGAAGAACATGACTTTCTTTGTGTCAATACCGGACATGCGCGCTGCTTTCGGATTTCCGCCGAGTGCATAGAGATATCTGCCGGGAACGGTCATGCTCGTCAAAATCGCATAGATGAGAACAACGATAATTAAGGTAACCATAACGGTCGGCATACCTTCGTAAAGAGCCAGCCAGAAAGAGACGAATACAATGATTGCAGCAAGGACTCCCGTGTTGATGTAGAAATAGATTGCGCCTCCCGGTGCGTAGCCCTTTCTAATTTTCCGTATTCTTCCGGAAATGCGGATCGCCAGAAAGACGAGTGCCGCAAGAACGCCTAAGCCCAAGCACGTAACATTCAAGTCCAGACCATCAATCTTAAAAAAGTCGGGGATATGTCCCGTGGCCAGCCTTTGGAACTCATCCGGAAACGGAGCGAGTGTCAATCCGTTGAGAACGATAAGGGACGATCCTCTGAAAATCAATTGACCGGCGAGCGTGGCAATAAACGGAGGAACTCCGATGTAGGCAATCCATATACCATGCCAGACACCGATCAGAAGTCCCACAAAAAGGCAAATGAGGATGGATGGTAATACAGGCATCTTCCGGACGATCATCAATTCACCGGCAAACGCACCGACCAGACAGACTGTTGACCCGACCGAAAGATCGATGTTACCTCCGGTCAGGATACAAAGCAACATTCCGACCGCAAGAATTGCGACATATGCATTTTGAAAGATCAGGTTCGAAACATTTCGCGGGACAAGAATAGTGCCGCCTGTCGAAAAACCGAATATGATGAGAACAACAATCAACGCGATAAGCATCGAATTTTTCTTTAGTGTTGATAACACAACCTGCATGATGCTTGTATTATCTTCCTGTTGCTGTATGGCGGAACCTGACCCGTTCTCATTCAGCATTCCCTGGACTCTAATAGTTTCTTCTACACCTGTCCCATTAATCATTCCCTGAATCTCGTCTTTGTCTTTCATAGTCTTAGGCTCCTTTACTCGCAGATAAGATCATGCTCATTATTTTCTCCTGAGAAGCTTCGGCCCGCGGTAGTTCTCCGATAATTTTGCCCTCGTACATGACATAGATACGATCGCACATACCCAGTATTTCCTGAAGATCGGACGAAATCATGATAACCGCTTTGCCGCTTGCGACAAGATCGTTCATGATGCAGTAGATTTCATACTTTGCGCCGACATCGATTCCGCGGGTTGGCTCATCCAGAAAAAGAACTTCGGGATCGGTAAACATCCATTTGCTGACCAACACCTTCTGTTGATTACCGCCCGAAAGATTACCGACTAATTGATTAACGCTCGGTGTCTTTATAGACAAACGATCCCGATAATCCTTAGCGACATTTTTCTCAAGATCCTTATCCAGAAAATACTTCTTACTGACTTTGCTTAGTTTTGCCAGAGAAATATTCTCGGAAATAGATACAGGTAAAACAAGGCCATCTCCTTTGCGGTCTTCCGTGATATAGGCGATACCGTGTTGAATGGCCTTGGAAATACTCGTGAGGATAATCGGTTGTCCGTCCTTGAAAATGCGGCCTTTGAGGACTGTTCCGTATGCTCTGCCGAAGACGCTCGTTGCAAGTTCGGTACGTCCGGCACCCATGAGTCCCGCAAGACCGACAATCTCTCCGCGACGAACATTCAGAGAAGCGTCTTGGACGACCAGTCTATCTGTAAAGAGCGGGTGTCTCACGGTCCAGTCTTCGATCCGTAAACATTCCGATCCGATGTTTGGTTCGCGCTTCGGGAAACGGTCGACCATTTCCCTGCCGACCATTCCTCTTACGATTCTCGGTTCGGAGATGTCATCGGTTGCCTTGTCCAGCGTTTCTATCGTCAAGCCGTCCCGGATGATGGTTATTTTATCCGCAACATAGGAGATCTCATCCAGTTTGTGAGAAATAATGATGGAAGTAATTCCATTTTTTTTCAAATCCAAAATTAAGTCCAGAAGTTTTCTGGAATCAACATCATTCAAAGATGCCGTCGGTTCGTCGAGAATTAAGAGTCGGACATTCTTGCCGAGTGCTTTTGCAATCTCGACTAGTTGTTGTTTGCCGACGCCGATATCTTTAATCAGTGTCCGGGAACTCTCATTGAGCCCGACTTTCCGAAGCAATTTATCTGCATTATGATAAGTGGCATCCCAGTCAATGAAACCGGTAGTATGTTGCTCATTACCCAGGAAAATATTTTCGCCGATTGATAAATATGGAACCAATGCGAGTTCTTGATGAATAATGACAATGCCCTTTTTCTCGCTGTCCCTGATGACCCTGAATCTGCATTCTTCCCCGTCATAAAGAATCTGACCTTCATATGTCCCGAAAGGATAGATTCCGCTCAGAACGTTCATAAGCGTTGATTTGCCGGCACCGTTCTCACCGACGATGGCATGAACTTCGCCCTCTTCAACTGTTAAATTAACATTACTTAGCGCGCGGACGCCGGGGAATAATTTAGTAATATCAATCATTTCCAACAATGATTTTGCCAAAAGAACATCACCCCGTTCAGATTTACTTTGACATGGAATAAGGCGGGCATGAAATCGGTCAAACAACTGATAACATGCCCGCCTCCCCCAAAACGATCATAGAGACACTATTAGAGTCTCCCGAATTGCTCGGGGAGCTCTCGGATATTATTTCAGCTGATCAGCTGTATAGTATCCGCTGTCGATAAGAACTTTTTCATAGTTGTTAACATCCGCGAAAAGAATCACGCAGTTGAAAGAAGGAACGTCGATTTTATTGTTGTTGTATGTTGCGTTTGTAACAGGTGTTTTGCCTTCGCCGAGAGCCTTGGTTATGGTAAGGACTTCTTTGGCAAGGGTGCGGGTATCCTTGAAGATGGACATTGACTGCTTACCGGCAATAATGTTCTTCATGTTAGGAGTATCGCAATCCTGTCCGGTAACGATCGGCCAATTGGTTCCGACTGTAAAGTCGCCGGAGTTGTCAAGAGCGTTTGCAATTCCGATAGCGACGGAGTCGTTCGGAGAAAGCACAACGTCAAGCTTCGTTCCGTCTGCATAGTACTTTGTCAGAAGGTCATCCATACGGGCCTGAGCGGTTTCTGTTTTCCAGGACATAATAGCGATTGTCGCAAAATCGGTCTGACCGGAAACAACATTGAGTTTTCCGGAGTCGATGTACTTCTGCAGAACGTCAATAGCGCCCTGGAAGAAGAGCGTCGCGTTGTTGTCGTCAGGAGATCCGGCGAACATTTCCATGTTGAACGGGCCTTTGCCATCCTTCAGGCCAAGAGCTGATTCGATGAATTCACCCTGCATTTTACCTACGGCATAGTTGTCGAAGGTTGCATAGCAAGTAACCGCATCAGAGTTCATGAGAAGACGGTCATAAGCGATTACCGGAATCTTTTCTTTCTTAGCGGAATCAAGCTGAGTTCCGAGAGAAGAACCGTCGATGGAAGCGATAACGAGAACGTCACATCCTCCGGTGATCATGCCTTCGATCTGGGTAACCTGAGTAGCAACTTCGTTGTTTGCATACTGCAGATCAACTTCATAGCCGGCAGCTTCGAGTTCTTTCTTCAAATATTCACCGTCTTGATTCCAACGCTGAAGTGACTGGGTAGGCATCGCAACGCCGATTTTGACCTTTCCGCTCTTGGCATCGCAGCCTGCCATAGCAAACATGGACGCAATAAACGCGAACACAACCAGAACAACCAGTAATTTCTTGGCAATTTTCATTTTGCACACTCCTTTAGCAATAAGTTTTGATAATCTTGATGGGAAAATATAAATACTCGACGCCGAAAAATCCCCCCTCTCGTAACGTGATAGATAAAGATTCGATGTATCATCGATCATTGCGTTTACTCGTGACCGTCTCGCGGCAAAACACATTTTAGCATCGCGAAACGTTCCGTTCTCGAGCACGACTACATAAAAAGTATAAGTCCCGAAGGATATCAAGTCAAGGCTGCCTGAGGAAAAAAGAACGATTCGCTGTGCAGAGTGCACAATAAATTAATTTTTGTTTTCAACTGTTTTCGGCATTTAGTTATACTCGCGATGCTTTTGTCTTCAGTTATTCATAAGATTTGAATATAATGAAATTAGGAAACCCGGTGATCATCGAATGGAAAGGATGAAATCATATGAGAAGCGGAAAAGCGGCACTTCGAATCTTGATATTGGGACTGATCGCGCTCGCAGTGACCGCCTGTTCGTTTAATTTTTCGTTCAGGTCTCCGGTTACCACGACCGTGTCCGAACAAACCGCAAACGGAGATGCGACGACTGATCCGGCGGCGTACACCACGGATCAATCCATGGGAATTCGGAAGATTACGGCCGAAGAGGCCAAGGCGTTGATGGAGTCGCTCGAGCAATATACGATTGTTGACGTTCGGGAGCAGTATGAGTATGATGCCGGCCATATCAAGGATGCGGTTTTGGTGCCCCTGGGATCCATCAGGGAGAAAGCCCCGGAACTTCTTCCCGATCGGAGCGAAGAGCTTCTGCTTTATTGCAGAAGCGGAAGAAGAAGCGCAGAGGCAGCCCGAATGCTTCTGGATATGGGTTACGAGAACATATATGACTTCGGCGGCATAATCGACTGGCCGTATGAGGTCGAGGTTGCGGATTAGTAATCACGGATGAAGGCAATGTAATCCCCGTGCCCTTCATGCAATAATCACGATTCGGTGGTATAATTTCCATGGAACGGGAGACAGTATAGCGACAAAGATACAACGCAAGTTGTTCCTCCGACGGGAGAAAGCCCCGGCCGATAAAGACTTTGGAGGAAGGGCGCTCGGGTTCACTCCGGTATTGCTTACAGCAATTTCACAGGATTCTTAACGTCGCAAGTTCCCCGATCATAAGTCTCCGGAATAACGACGAACGTGTTCCGGAGGCTTTTCCTTTATTAAAGAAATCAACTGGCTTTCAGCGAAAGGGCCGGAACTCATGAAGATTGCCGAAATGCTGGATCGGGAAGAACTGGTTATCTTTCTCGAAAATGAAATCGAAAAGGAAGTCTACCGTCAACGCTTTGCGGAAAAGTCGGAGGGTGTCAAGTATCCCGACGTTTCCTCGGTCCTGGCGTTGACCCGGTCTTTCATTCTCGGAGACTATATGCCGGAGCTCCCCGATCGCCTTCGGATCACAAAGCTCGGAAGTGACAAGAAAAGAATCATATATGTATATCCGCTTCTCGACCGACTCGTTCTGAAGGCGGTTCATTATTGTCTGGCCAGAACCGACCTCGGACTGTCCCCGAATTGTCTGGCTTTTCGCCCCGGTTTTTCGATCCATGGTGCTTTTCGATCGGTAATTCGCCGGTATCGACCGGATTACGCTTGTGTGCGTATTGATATCCGTAATTATTTCAACAGCATCCCGATCACGAATATCATCGGTGTGCTGGAAGCTGTTTTGTGCGGAGACCGGGAACTCGTGACGGCCGTTTCTCGTTTGCTCCGGCGACCGGAGGTGCTCGAAAACAACCGCGTCGTTGCGGACGAAGAAAAGGGCGTCATGGCCGGTATGCCGCTGTCGCCTCTTCTGGCGAACCTCTATCTGACGGAATTTGATAAAAAAGCCGAGTCCTGGGCTCCCGTTTACGCACGATATTCGGACGACATCATTTTCTTTTGCCCCCCGGAGAGAACGGAAGAATTGTGGGAGAGGATCCGTACGGAGTTTTCCGGATACGGGTTGACGATAAACGATGAAAAATCATCGATCGCCCTGCCCGGACAAGCATGGGAATTTCTTGGGCTCTCCTATCGGGACGGCAGGATCGGGCTGTCTGCGGCTTCGATCCGGAAGATGAAGGGTAAGATATCCAGAGCCGCGAGAAAACTGTATCGATGGAAGGTTCGAAAAGCCGCGTCGACCGAGCGGGCAGCCCGAGCGTTGATCCGGAAATTTCAGTACAAGTTTTACGGGAGCGGATTGAAGGATGACGAGCTGACATGGAGCCGGTGGTACTTTCCTTTGATCAGTGACGCCGACGACCTTCGGGAGATCGACGCGTATATGCAGGAAATGCTGAGATACCTTGAAACCGGTCGGCACACTAAAAAAAACTACAAACAGTTCCCCTATGAGCGCTTCAGAAGATTGGGGTACATCCCGCTGACGTCGGCTTTTTACGGGGTACAGAAGGTGACGGAAGAAGAGGAAGGAAGCCGGAGGAGAAGAACACATAGACGCGCGCCGAACTGTTTTTCGGGCGAGAACACTAAAGAATAGATTAGCTTTGACAGCGGTTCCGCATTCTTGTAGAATCGCTATGGAATAATCGCAGATAATCTGCCCACGTGTTTTCTTAAGGATGGAACATGGGACTTGAGAATGTTTTGAAACTGATCGGGGGCTTGGCTCTTTTCCTTTACGGAATGAGTATGATGAGCGGCGGCCTTGAGGCCATTGCCGGTGATAAACTCAAGAAGATACTGGAACGATTGACCTCCAACCGATTCCTCGGTGTTGCCGTAGGAACCGGTATTACCGCGGCCGTTCAATCTTCCTCCGCGACTACGGTCATGGTCGTCGGTTTTGTTAACGCGGGGATCATGACATTGGTGCAGGCAACCTGGATCATTATGGGCGCCAATATCGGAACCAATATCACCAGCCAGTTGATCGCGTTGGACATCGGGAAACTCGCCCCGCTTTTTGCGCTTCTCGGCGTCATTTTCATTGTTTTCCTTCGTTCCAAGAAACTTCATCATGCCGGCCAGATCATCGCGGGGCTCGGCATTCTTTTTATCGGCATGTCGATGATGAGCCAGTCGATGACGCCCTTGCGGGATGATCCTGTGTTCCTTGATCTGATGACGCAATTCGGAAACCCGTTCCTGGGCATTCTGATCGGTGCTCTGTTCACGGCGATCATTCAATCCTCGTCGGCGTCGGTCGGTATTTTACAGGCCTTGGCTGCCAGCGGTCTGATCGGTCTTCCGAACGCGGTCTATGTATTGTTCGGACAGAACATCGGAACTTGTGTCACCGCGTTAATCGCTTCGGCCGGAGTATCCAGAAACGCGAAGAGAGCGGCGCTCATCCATCTGACTTTTAACATCGTCGGCACTGCTTTTTTCTTCGCTGTTGTTCGATTGTCGCCAGTCGAATCCCTGTTTATGAGTTTGACACCGGATCGTCCGGTTGCGCAGATCGCTAATTTTCATCTGTTTTTTAATGTGACCACCATGCTTCTTCTTCTGCCGTTCGGGAAACTGCTCGTGCGTTTTGTGACGCGGATCCTCCCTGATCGCCCGGGTGACCTCGAAGAGGGTCAATATCTCCGGTATCTGGATCGTTCGATCCTCAAGAATGAATATCCGATCGGTTCCGTCGCAATTTTTATTATTCAACTTCGCCTCGAGGTGGAGCGGATGCTGGGGATGGCCCGGGATAATATCGAGCGCAGCTTCTCGGCGGTCAAGTCCAACAGCGAGAAACTTCAGAACGAGATCGAACGGGTAGAAGACTATATCGATTACCTGAATAAAGAAATCTCGTACTTCATTTCCCATATGATCGCGATGGAGATGACCGAGAGAGAATCGGTTGCGATCAATGCGTATTTCAAAATCGTTGGAAATATCGAGAGGATCGGGGACCACGCGATCAATATCGCCGGTTATGCCGACCTTCTTCAGAATAAAGGGTTGAAGCTCTCCGAGAAGGCGCTGTCCGAGGTTGACACGATGCGGGACATGTGCCTTCAGGCATTGGATGTCCTGTACGCACACAAGGACCGGCCCGCATCGGAGCTTCTGGAGCAGATGCAGAACGCGGAGCAAGAGATGGATGACATTACCGCGCGGTTCCGCAGTAAGCAGATCGAACGATTGATGGCCGGCGAGTGCAACGGAGAGGCCTGTGTTATTTATACGGAGATGCTTACGGACTTTGAGCGACTGGGTGACCACATGCTCAATATCGCACAAGCGGTGAATATTTCCAATATCGAAGAGTTGCGTCTGCCGCAGGGAGCGCGGGACTCTGTTTCGGGAGAGTCATCGACAACCGAAACAGAAGCTTAGCCGGAGGCGGATATGGCGGTACATGTGGTGCTTTTCGAGCCGGAAATTCCGCATAACACGGGGAATATAATCCGGACGTGTGTGGCAACGGGCACCGAGCTCCATATCATTGAGCCGATCGGGTTTGACCTATATAAGAAAAATATCGGGCGATATTCGTCGAATCACATGGAGAACGCCAGAGTAAGTGTTTATCCGAACTATTCGGATTTTGCGTCTGAAAACAAAGGCGTTTTTTTCTTTCTGACCCGGTACGGGAAACAGCCGCCGTCGGCGATACGATTTTCGGAAATTGCAGAGGACATTTACCTGATTTTCGGGAAGGAGAGCACGGGGCTTCCGTACGCACTGCTGAAAAAACATCCGGAGCGCTGTTTTCGGATCCCGATGGCAGAGGAGGCGAGAAGCCTCAACCTTTCCAACAGTGTCGCGATCGTTTTATATGAGGTCATGCGTCAACTGGACTATCCGGGGCTCTCTTTTCACGAGGTACAAAAAGGTGAGGACTATCTGGAGTCGTTTGACTTGTAACGTTCGCAGAACAAGACGTTGAGCGTAAAGAAAACGCCGCCCGGCAGGACGGCGTTTTCTTTGGGGGTGGGGTACGTTCTATTTACGGGACAAACTTACTTGATCCCGCTGAAGCAAGCGTCGACATGCGCATGGTCGGCCTGCTTGCGCGTAAGGAGTCCGACGACGACGATCACGATCACGGAGACCGGCAGTGCGATGACAATGCTGTCCACCATCGTCAGTTTCTCGATCCCGGTACCGATCAGAAGATTATCTTTCCCGAAAATCGCATTGCACAGGAGCAACAGTTTGGCGGATTTGGCCTGGATAAAGAACACCCAGAACAGATTCACAAAGGCTCCGGTAACGACACTGGAAATCGCCGCTTTTCGAGAGAGGCTTTTAAAGTAGAGGGCGCCTACATAGGTCGGCAGGAACGCCGCTCCGCAAAGACCGAAGAAGATCGATGTGCCCATGACGATGACTCCGTCCGTTTCCTCGACACGCTCTGCGACAAACGCGAGCACTGCCGTGATCAGGATCGCGATGACGACGCCGAGGCGGGTCACGATGACGGAGTTCTTTTTCCATCCGAGTGTCTTCTCGAAAAAATCACGGCCGAACGAGGTACCGATCGCGTGAAACAAACTGGTCAGCGTCGAAAGCGCCGCGGCCAGAAGAGCGAGCATGAAAATGGTCGAGAACCAACTCGGCATGAACTCGGTGATCAGGGAAGGAATGATCCGATCCGCTTTCCCTGCGAAGGTGACGGACAACTGCCCGTATTTCTCATAGAACAGGACATTCGACAATGCGCCGACGGCGAATGCCGCGCCGGTCATAAACAGGATGAAAACACCGCCGGAAACGACCGCACGGTTGAGTTCGCGGTTGCTCTTGACGGTCATAAAACGAACGACCAACTGGGGTTGAGCCAAGACGCCGATTCCGACGCCCATAACGATCGAAGAGACGACGGTCCACCACAACGGAGAATTAAATGCCGGCATACTCGTCCATCCCTGGAAGCCCGCGGGCGTTTTCCCGGCCATCTGGTCCATTGCCGAGGCATTGCTTGCCAGCGCGGTCAACTTCTCATTCGCGCTGACGATTCCACCGAGCTTGATATAAACGACAAGAACGAGCGCTGCCATACCGACAAACATGATGACGGCCTGGAAGGCATCGCCGTACATGACGCCTTTCATTCCGCCCACCGACACAAAGACCGCAAGGATGAGAATGAGGAAAAACAGCGTGACGTCATAACTTAAGTTAAACGTCGTCGCCATAAACTCGACACCGCCCTTAAGGACCGCCGCGGTGTAGATCGGCATGACAAGGAAAATGAGGATCGAAGAAAAACCCTGGATAAACTTCGACCGGAAACGCAGTCCCATTAACTCGGGGAAGGTGTGCGCATCCAAATTGTGGCCCATCTTCCGCGTTCTCTTGCCGAACACGACAAACGCGATAAAGACACCGACAAAGATATTCAAAAACGTCAGCCACAGAAGTGACATGCCGAACAGTCCGGCGTTCCCGCCGAACCCGACGATCGCCGAGGTGCTGATGAATGTCGCGCCGTAAGAAAGCGCCATAATGATCGGATGAATCTGACGCCCCCCGACGAGATAATCACTGGCGTTCTTGGTTCCCTTGAACCCGGAATACGCCAGGAAAGACAGAACAGCCAAGTAAATGACGGTAGCGATAATTTTAAAAAGCATCGTGCCCTCCTACTGATAAGACTCTGAGGATCAAAGTCCTTTCTCCTCCGTAACTATTTCTTCCTTCTCTTCCCAGCTTTTTGCTTCTTCAATCTGTTTCGGTTCTTCCTCGCCGCCCTTGTTCCAGTTGATCAGTCCGTAGACGACGCACAGGGCCGTGCTCAGGAAGCACAATACGAAAACACTCCAAATCCAGAAATCGGGGATACCAAGCACCATAGGTCGACCTTCCTTTCTGCCGCTCGAAAAGCGGTCGGGAAACATTCCGTTTGCCGGTAAACAGTAACAGAGACGGAAGGGGGATGTCGAAAATACTTCGGAGGTGGCCGAACGACGCCGACCGAAAAAACTCCGCCGCATTATATCACCATGCTACCATCCTGCTATATATTCCTATCGTAATTTGACGATACGTGGATAATCAATAAAAAATTGACCATATGAACAAAAAAAACAAAAAAGATGAAGAAAATAGTATACTATTGAACTAAAGCGGTCATTTTGGAGGAGTAATCGCGTGGAAAACGATTTTCTGAAGATATGGTTCGGAGGGTTTGAGCAAGCGGTACAAGAAATGAAGCCCGCGCAACGCGACGATTTGTTTCGCCCTTGCGCGAAGGCTTGCTCGGATTCTTACCCCGCGCTGATGTTCGCGGAGGCCTATGCCGGAGCCGCTGATCGGGGTGAGTTTCTCGATCGGCTTCAGATATTGATGAAGGGCCTTTCCATCGAGAAGAAGGACGACGGCAGAGCGATTTTTTCGTACCCGTGCTGTTACTGTGATCTCTACAATATGGGCTATCTTTCCTCGCCGATCCTTTGCGAATGCTCACGTCTGAACCTGATCGCCAACTTTGAATCGGTGATGGGAAAAGGCTGCGTAGAAGTTACCCTGCTGCAATCGATCCTCGGCGGCGCGGAGTCCTGCGAACTTGAAGTTCGGTTCCTGCGGTGACGACTCCGGCGTCATACGATTCCGTTAAGAAACCCGCCCTCGGACGGTTATCGTTCGAGGGCGGGTTATATTCAGGGCACGAAACGGATCATTTTGCTTGTTTCTTCTCCTTGACCGCTTCCGCGTCTACGGTCGTCGGGGACATGATTTGGGAGGGCTCCTCATCATCCTTCTTGGACTTGGGGATGACCAGGTTCAAGAAGATACCGATGATCGTCGCAGTCGCCAAGGGGGAAACCTCAACGGTGCCGATCATGATCTTCAGAGATGTCATTCCGGTAATGTCTCCGGCGAGGCTCATCGCGCCGAGGCCGAGGCCGACCGACAGGATAACGGAAACGACGATCAGGTTCTTCGAATCGGAGAAGTCCACTTTACCGTCAACCAGTGCGCGCAGTCCGGAGGCCGCGATCATTCCGAACAGAACGATCGAAGCGCCGCCGATGACTGCGGACGGGATGGTTGCGATTGCCGTGCCAAAGATCGTGATACATCCGAAGAAAACCGCCATACAAGCGGCGATGAAGATATTTCTCGGATTATAATTCTTCGTAATCGCGAGAACTGCCGTATTCTCTCCGTATGTTGTATTGGACGGGCCGCCCATAGCGCCGGCGACCATGGTCGCGACACCGTCGCCCAGGATCGTCTTGTGTATACCGGGATCGACCATGAAGTCTTTATTGCAAACCGTGCTGTTTGCGCTGATATCGCCCAGGTGCTCCATAAACGTAACGACCGCCAAAGGCACGATGGCAAGGATTGTGGAGAGATCAAAGGAAAGACTGCCGTAAAAACTGAAAGTTCTCGAGAAGATCTGCGGCTGGAAAATTACGAATTCTTTTGCGTCCCAAGCCGCTATGAGTCCGTCGTAATTGACGATGCCGATCACAAGAGAATAGACATATCCGACAATGAAACCCATCAGGATCGGAATGACCTTCAAAAAACTTTTGGGCTTGGAGTAAGCGTTCACCCCGATGATCGTCAGTGCCGTAATACCGGCTGCCGACCATTGCTTCCAAGCATCCACACCGCCGCCCCACGCGTTGAAATTCACATCGCCCTCGGCGTAATTTGCAATGATGTTGTTCCAGAACATCTTCGGTGCGAGGATCATACCGATGACGATGATGACCGGACCAACGACGATCGGAGGAAACAGCCTGCGAATTTGCGTGACGCCGACCGCTTTAATGACGAAGGACAAAGCGACGTACACGGCACCGGCCAGAACGATTGCGACCGATGTGCGTCCCATCGCCGCGTTCCATGTCTCCGACCCGAATTCGCCCGCGCCGCTCATGCAGGAAATCAACGCCGGCAAAAAGGCGAAACTGCTCCCGAGAAAAACGGGGACTTTCTTACTGGTCAGGAAATAGAACAAGATGGTGCCGATACCGGCCGAGAGCAGTGCGACGCTGATGCTCATGTTGGCCAGGATCGGAACCAGGACCGTCGCGCCGAACATCGCGAACATGTGCTGGAAACTTAAGACAAAAGTCTTGGCGTCCAGCCGATTTTCAATTGGATTGGATTTTCCCATAATACCCTCCCGCTTACTGTATTTTATATCACCGCCTATTCTTTCCGGCGGATCATACCGTGATCAGGAGCCTTCGGAATGCGAAGGATCGATGGCCGGTATCATTGAAAACGACCCAAAACCATCCCCTTTATTCTATCGTAAAATTCGAGCTGAGGAATCAGTGTTTGTTGATGTTTTTCGAAAAAATTCAACCGGGGGTTCCCATACTTGATTATTTTCGTTATCGTAGGATAATTAGTAGGAAACCGGACGGGGAGTGGAGCGAGAATGATGAGAAAGCATAACGGAGACGTAATCGGGAAATTGCTGACCGGTCTTTCCACGGCCTGGCTCTTGGTTGTGATGCTTTTTTGTGAGGTTGTTTTTTCTCTTCTTCTTCGCTTTTCCTTTTCCTTCTATACCATCGGGTTCGCGATTGCTTCGGCGGCGCTTCTTACTTTTTTGGTGTTTCTGATTCCCAATGCGCGGGTTCGGTTTGTTGTGACCGGCGTCATCACCGTAATTATTTGTGTCATTTTTGTCTCTCAGCTGGTTTATTACCGAATTTTCAATACGATGTTCATCCTCGGTGTCCTGAAGCTTGCCGGAGACGCGGCATTTTTTGCGGATATCGCATTTGAGAAAATTGCCTCGAATATTCTGGGGGTATTGCTCCTGCTTCTTCCGGTTCCCGCGTATTTTATCTTTATCCGGAAGACGATGAAGCGCGTGGTTCCCGATCGCAAATGGAGGATCGCCCTGGCTGTCGTATGCATCGCGTCCGGCACATTGACGACTTCATCGGTCCTTGTGGACAAAAGCGACGCGGTCAGTGCCCGAAGCCTTCTCTTGTCTGAGTTCCTGCATGATCAATCCGTCGAGCAGTTCGGTCTTCTGACCGCAACCGGGCTGGATATCCGATATAACATTCTGGGCATCCGATTCGAGGACAACAGCGATGTTATTGTCGATAATGTGGATTTCGAGGACCGATTCACCAAACCGACATCCGGTGGCCCGACTGATCCCTCTTCGACGGGCCCGACGGGTCCGACCGACCCGTCCTCGCCGCAAGAGACCACTCCTGTCGTCATCGACAGCGGGCCGAATGTAATGGATATTCAATTCAATCTGGCCGAGAAAGACAGCGAACTCCTGGCGATGAATCTGTTCTTTTCGAATCGTCAGCCGACGCTGAAGAATGAGTATACCGGACGGTTCAAAGGCAAGAATCTGATCCTGATCACGGCGGAAGCTTTTTCGATGCACATCATCAACCCGGAGTTGACCCCCACCCTTTATAAACTGTCTACGGAAGGCTTCGTCTTTAATAATTTCTATACGCCGATCTGGAATGTCAGCACCGCGTCGGGCGAATATGTCGCGATGAACGGATTGCTTCCCGACTTGGGAACCATCAAATACGTCGTGGTGGAGAAGGACCGTTATATGCCGTTCTCCTTCGGACACCAGTTCAAGAAGTTGGGCTATTCAACGCTGGCGTACCATAATCATACGTACACATATTACGACCGCGACATCACATATCCGAACCTCGGATACACCTATAAGGGTTACGGAAACGGGTTGGATGTTAAGAAAACATGGCCGGAGTCGGATCTGGAGATGATTAACCTGACATGCCCCGAGTACATTAACAATCCGCCGTTTCACGTTTACTATCTGACGGTCAGCGGCCACTGCAATTACAATTTTTACGGCAATTATATCGCGGCCAAGAACAAGGATTTCGTGATGCATTTGCCGTACTCCGAACCGATCCAGGCATTTTATGCGGCTCAGTTGGAGCTGGAGTTCGCGCTTAAGGAATTGCTGAAGCGGCTGGAAGAAGCCGGGCAACTGGAGAACACGGTCATCGCACTGAGTGCCGACCACTACCCGTACGCATTGGTCGAAGACTATGATTCCTTTCAGTATATTAACGAGCTGGCCGGCAAGGAAATCGAGAGCACGTTTGAACTCTATAAGAATGCCTTCCTTCTCTGGTGCGGAGATATGAAGGAACCGATCGTCGTCGACAAATACTGTTCCAGTCTGGATATAGCGCCGACGCTTTCGAATCTTTTCGGTATCGAATATGATTCAAGGCTTTACATCGGAACCGACATTCTCTCCGACAGTACACCATACGTCATTTTCAAGGACTACAGTTTCATCAACGACAAGATTATGTATGACAACAATAAAAAGAAGGTCATTCGGCTGGTCGACGAAGAAATTACACCGGAATACTTGGACGGATGTATTGATTATGTGCGATCACTGTTTAAAAACTCACGCCTGATGTACCGTAAGGATTACTACGGCTATTTGTTTGGCGAATAGCTGTCCGTGTTCCGGAAGACAGAAAAGGGCGGCCGATCAAAGAGGCCGTCCTTATACGTTTTAAACAGTCCGAAAGCCTTATGTCGCTCGGTTCTTGCCGCTGCTCTTAGAAGTATAGAGGTTCATATCCGCTTCCTGCACCAACTCGACGGAATCTACCTGATCCAGATAAGTTGCGGTTCCGAGGCTGATGGTTATCGTATGTTTCTTGTCCTCGTGAACAAATGGAGTGGCTTCGACGACGCCTCTCAACCGGTTGGCGAATTCTTTGCTGCCGAAGAGATCCGTATCCGGCAAAATTACCGCAAACTCATCACCGCCGTAACGGAAAACATAATCGGAGAGCCGGGTGTTCTTCTTCAGCAGATGTGCTACATGGCGAATCGCGTCGTCTCCGACCAAATGCCCGCATGTATCGTTTATAATCTTGAAATCATCGATATCCATCAGTACCAAGCTGAAGGTGGATTTATATCCTCTTCCGCGGACACGAGCGAAAATTTTCATGGTCTTGTTCAACGTGTCGTAGAAATGCCGGCGATTGTGAAGACCGGACAACTCATCAATGACCGAGAGTTCCTTGAGCTTGTTATTCAGATTCTCGTATTCCTGATTAACATGCTCCAACTCTTTCTCGGTATTCTTCAGATCCGTGATGTCCCGAGTGGTTCCCCAGGTCCCGATCAATTCTCCTGTATCGTCATAGAGCGGGTATTTGGAAGCCGAAAACCAGATCACCTCACCATTTTCCTTGTTCCAGCGCTCAATTCTGCCGATGATCGGCCGGCCGGTTCGCATGATCTCCTGCTCGTCACGCAATGCGTTCTGAGCGAAATCCTCGGGATAGAAATCGAAATCCGTTTTCCCGATGACGTCTTCCTTGGCAAAGGAGCCAAACCGGGTGGTGTGGGCTGAACTGGAAAGGATAAAACGAGAATCTTTGTCCTTAAAATAAAACGAATCCTGAGAATTCTCCATAATCACCCGGAGAAGTTCCGTCTCGGACAGAAGACACGGACAAATCCGATCGGTCGATTTCTCGGCAGGGCGGTCGGGACACTCATTTTCCGGAAGAGCCTTATTGGGCGGAGAACGTTTCTTGTCGGTCATATTTACCTCGGATGACATTTTTTCGCGCATAAACATATTCTTCTCAATATCATACAAAAAAATAGCGTTTAAAACAATATTACCCGAGGGCGAAACGATACTACAGACTGGGTCGGGTGACGAGAACGACGATCAGAATAACCAGAGCAACAAAAAACGCGGTGGCTCCCAAGTATATATTTAATCGCTGTATGGAAGATTCATCCGAGATGGCGGGCATATACCGACTGACAAAAGATGTGAAGCGCTTCCAAAGAGACGGTGCCATCGGCTTCTCGAAAAGGATCGTCGCTTTTGCGGACGGCAGGTCTTCGTCATAATCCGAGAGGTCCGCATCTTCAAAATCCGCAAATTCCGCCGACTTATTTCCGGAGTCCGGGAATGCCGGGTCCGCTTCAACCGGATGTAACGATACGGGACCGGAAGCCTCTGCCGGACGCTCGTTCAGAACGCTCGGTGTCTTCCAGACCGGCATTGACATGCCGGAATGAATCGCGATCGGTTCATCTTCCGGCTCTTCGGCGGATTGATCGCCGAAACCGTACAAGAATTTATCGCCGTCGGAAGTGTCTCTGAAATCAGATAATTTGTGTTTGTGTTGCATCGCGGTCCCCTCGTATGAAAAATACAACCAAAGTATAACATTTTTTGAGAAGAATTGAATGAACGCTATGTTACACTCCGTTTAAAACATGAAGAAAATGAGGCGAAAAAATGAAATAAAGTAGGGACTACTGCGCAACCTGAAAAGCGTTAAAAACAGGACGTTACAGGGAAATTAATGGTAAAATTAGTGCATGAGAAAAGTTCGAAATCTTAGAAAAACCTTGCACTAGGAGCGGCAGATGAATC
>JAAYIQ010000081.1 GCA_012523365.1 Clostridiaceae bacterium | reverse complement strand
TAAGGAAGTCTTTGGAGATCAATCGTTCAGTGTGGAGTTTTCTTACCGGATGAGGATCGCCGTAAAATAGTCGGATCACAAACACCGGCTTTTCGAGCATGGAAAAAGCCGGATCAAAGTCCGGCTTTTCTTGATTCCTCAACAATAAAATTCTACAGAAACTTCCGGATCATCTCTTCCCTTTTCATCGGTAGAAGATATGCGGGAGGTACGTCAAAAGCCGTCAGGCAGCCATTCTTCCCTTCTTGATTCAACCGGTGGGCCGCTCTTGCGTACGCGACCAGCACACCGGCGGTGAATTCCGGATTTGAGTCCAGCTTCAGCGAGTACTCGATCGCGTGATGGTTTTCATTCTCACATCCGGTATGTCCCGAACGGATCACAAAACCGCCGTGCGGCATCGCCGAGTGCTTCTCCTTGAGCTCATCCATTGAGATGAAATGAACAATTGTTTGATAACCGGCAAAATAATTGGGCATGGTGACGATGTCGTTCTTGATTCGATCCAAATCGGCACCCTCCTCCGCGACCACGAAGCACTCCCGGATATGTCGTTTCGTGGAGTCGGTCGTGAGTTTGCCGCCGCTTCTTGCAAGCTCGACGGCCTCTTCAATCGGCACCGTATATTGACGGGCATCCAGTACGCCATCGACCCTTCGGATCGCGTCCGAGTGCCCCTGACTGATCCCCTTACCCCAGAAGGTGTAGGTCTCCCCTTCCGGCAGGATCGCCGCCGAATAGAGTCGATTGATCGAAAACATCCCGGGGTCCCATCCGACAGAAATAATCGCAACATGACCGGAAGACGCGGCCTCGGAATCAACGGCCGTCAGATGCTCGTTGATCTTGGCGTGCGTATCGAAGCTGTCGACCACATTGAACCATCGGGCCGCCGTCGGCGTCTGTTCCGGAAGATCCGAAGCGCTTCCGCCACAGAGAATCATCACGTCAATATCTGCCGAATGCTGATCTAAGTCCTTAAGCTCATAAACGAGAACGGATGATCCCAACGGCTTAATTGACTCGCAGTTTCTTCGTGTGAAAATAGCCTTAAGTTCCATGTCCGGATTCTGAGTGATCGCTTTTTCAACGCCTTTACCAAGGTTACCGTAACCGACAATTCCGATTTTGATCTGCATTTGCAACTATCCCCTTCTCCGCATTCATATGCGAAACAAATATTACTCATTTTATTCGATTAATCGCAATTTGACAACCGTCATATGCAAGTATGTCGGTTGCTTGTTTCATAATTGATGATTGAGCACAGTCTTATTCTCTTATCCGCCGGCTTTGCTTTTAGAGTATAATTCTTATGTATTGAGTTGATTATAACCCTTAACGGAGTTTTTATGGTATCTGAATCCGAAAATTACGCGATTACCGAGCAAGTCGTTTCCGCAAGGATTTTAGCCGAGCAGATTTATCTGAGCGGAGATCTTTCCGGTGTTTCATTTTCATCGGTAAGCGGACAGGAAGGAACGCGGCTGCACCGCAAGGTTTTTGATGACATACGAAAGGAATACGAAAGCAAACATGTTGAAACGGAGGTCTCCTTATCCGCCGTTTTCGAGAGCAACGGCTTCATTCTGAAGGTATCGGGTCGTGCGGACTGCCTGATATCGGAAAACAATGATTCCGATGATCCCGGGCTGATGTCCTTGATCGAAATCAAATCCCACAACAGACAAAATGCCACATACGACCAACTGTTTCGCCCTGTTCATCGCGCACAACTTGTACTGTACGCACACATGTTAATGTCCGGTCATCCGAATGTCTCCGCCATTGAAATCATCTTGCGTTATGTTTCAATCCAAACCCTCAAACCAATCGGGCAATCGGAGACGATCTCAAGAAGCGACGCTAAGGTGTTTTTCGATAATACATGCAGTCAATACAAAGCTCTTGCCTTACAATTGATTGACGATCGTTCAAAAAGAAACGAGAGTATCCGCCACCTCTCGTTTCCGTACGGCGGACTGCGGGACGGACAGCGAACGCTGATGGAACATGTGATCGGGTCGATCCGCTGTAAACAAACCCTTTTTGCCGAGGCTCCGACCGGCATCGGAAAGACGATCGGTGTTTTATTTCCCTCTTTAAAGTGTCTCTCCAGAGGTTTTTCGGAGAGAATATTTTACCTGACCGCAAAAATCTCCACACGTGAAATTGCGAGAAAAACTTTGAACGATCTGCGTGCAAACGGCCTCTACGCGCGTTCGATCGTTCTTTCTTCCAAGGAAACCATGTGCCCCAACAAGGCTCTTTATTGTGAGCCGAAGGCTTGTCCGCTCGCGCTCGGTTATTACGACCGATTGAAAGGCGCCGTTAATGATTTGATGAACATTGCGGATATTCATCCGTCGATCGTCATTCAAGCGGCTCAGAAATACCGCCTGTGCCCTTTTGAGCTGTCTTTGGATATTTCGCTGTTTTGCGATGTGATTATTGGCGACTATAATCACGCCTTTCATCCCAGAATACGACTGGAGCGTTTTTTTGATGATCCGGCTCAGTCGCACATCATTCTGAATGACGAGTCGCACAATTTAGTGGATCGTTCACGTGAGATGTTTTCCGCACTGCTTAATTTCAAGACCTTTCACGAGTTTTCCGTTGTTTCTCGCGGGATGACGCGGGAAATCGACGCACTTTCGGACTCGATTTCCCGCTATTTTTCAACTGCTTACGAGTCCATTTCCCGAGGCGAAATGGCATTTGATCGTATCGAACGGGATTATTCTGACGAGCATGTTCATATCGCGCAGGATTTTCGAGCGGTCAAATTGATTCCGAAGACTTTGTACGGAGATTTGTGGCGGATCTGTTATCGCCTGTCCGAAATACTGGATTCGATTCCGGTCGGACCGATACGAAAAACAATTTTGGATTTCTTTTTCGAAGCGAGATATTTTCTGACTGTAACGGAGCAGTTTTTTAACAGCTCATATGTATTCATCGCGAAAGTCGACAGAGCTTCCGCCGACCGGTCCGGATGCCCTTATTCGATGTTGTTTTCTCTTTCTTGTTTAGACGCTTCTGATTTCCTTTATGAACAAATCAAAGATCGTCATCCTTGTGTTTTCTTTTCGGCAACGCTCTCCCCTTCTCTTTATTACCGCTCGATGTTAGTTGGTACCGCACCATCCGGTGTCGAAGAGATCAATATCCCCAGCCCGTTTCCGAAAGAAAACCTGGAAGTGTGTTTTCACACCGATATTCGTACGGTATATCGAGAACGATATGCCACCGCAGATGCCGTGATTCGTTGTATTCGTGAATATACAAAACGAAATTGCGGTAATTACATCGCATATTTCCCCTCTTTTCAGTACATGGAAATGGTTCGAGATCGTTTTTGCGATGATTCGGAAGCTCAAAGCGACACGGAGATCATCGTTCAACAAAAAGATATGAACTCAATGGAAAAGGAAGCTTTTTTGACTCGCTTTGACCGATTCGGCGAGAAAACTCTGTTGGGATTCGCGATCCTGGGCGGGCATTTCGGCGAGGGAATCGATTTGGTCGGAGAACGTCTTTCCGGGGTATTCATCGTCGGTGTCGGAATTCCGCAAATTTCTCCGGAACGCGAGATCCTTCGTCAGTATTTTCAGGAGAAATTCGGTGACGGATACTCGTTCGCCTATCGATATCCGGGTTGGGAAAAGGTTCTTCAGGCGTGCGGAAGGGTTATTCGGGACGAGTCGGATTGCGGATTTGTAGTACTGATGGACCACCGGTATGCTTTGATCGAATACAGATCACTTTTCCCGAAACATTGGCAAACGGATCTTGCGTTAAAAACAGAAAATGATGTCGAAGATGCCCCGTTCTATTAATAACTCGTCAGATCACCGACATCGTTCAACAGATCTATTTTACAGTATTTCTTTTCGAACCGTTCACAGAGAAACCTCCGCGTTAAGTCGGATATTTCGAGAAGGACCACATCTGAGACGTTAAAAGAAAACAAATTCGTACCGGCAGAGGTTTGGATATATCGAAGAGCGTTCACCGCGCTTTTCGATATTACCTGATAGTTTCCGGCAGCACCCAAACACACCGGCCGGATACAATACAGTCGACAATGATCGAATGAGAAAGCGAACTGTTCGTCAAGATCGGATCTGCCGCAGGTACACGAATCCAAATCTGCCGTATACCCGCAAAGGTCCATCATTTTCCATTCAAATGCGGAAACGATCAACGCCGACGGCTTGAGTTTTTCCGAAAGAGCGAAAAGCGCCCGAACCAAATATGGATATACGGACGATGCGACATCCGCCGTTACGCAAACATCTGAAGCGATTTCCAAAAGATGCGCGGCAAACGTTAATACTTCAATGTCCTCATAGAGGCCCCTGAAAGACTCGACAAGCTCCGATTCGGACAAATAGTAATAACCCCTCGAACAATTCAGCGCGAAGTCAGAAAGCGTCCCGGGCTGCACAGAAATGGCATGCCTGCTGCCGAGTTTGCCCGCACCCGGGGCGCAAGCACTGATTATGCCGTTCGCGGACGTCAAAATTCGAATGAAACGGTCTTGCTCTTTATGAGGCTTGGCAGACAGGACCAGGCCCCGAACCTTAAGACTTGTCACGAGTTTCTCCCGGTTTGTATCCCAGCTCGTTTAAATGAGTTGCGGCATTTTTCCAGTCTTCGCGAATTTTTACGTGTAATTCCAGATAAACCTTGCATCCGGTCATGCGCTCAATATTCTGTCTCGCTCCCGTTCCGATCCTTTTAATCATTTGCCCGTCTTTGCCGAGTATGATTGATTTGTGCGATTTGCGCTCGCAAAGGATGGAAGCATAAATACGAACCATTTGACGCTCAAGATCTTCCGTCTGCGGTTCACCGAAAACATCTTCAAAGTGATCAATCAGAACCGCGGTTCCATGCGGAACCTCTTGATTTGTGTACTTCAAAATCTGTTCGCGGATCAGTTCGGCCGCCAATGACCTTTCGGATTGATCCGTGAAATCCTCTTCGGGATAATACCTCGGTCCCGAAGGAAGATGACGGATCACCTCTTCGAGAAAATCCTCGACTCCGTCTCCGGTTCTGGCCGATATCGGTATGATCGAGGTAAAATCGTACAGAGCGGAATATTTTCCGATAATCGGAAGGATCGATTCCTTGGCAACATCGTCCGCCTTATTTATCAAAAGAACGATCGGTTTCTTGAAACGACCGATCTTCTCGAGAATCGATCGCTCCGGTTCTCCGGGTCCGGAAAACCTGCCGTCCACCATAAAAGCAATTACATCCGCATATTGAGCCGCACGAACGGAAGAGTCGACCATAAATCTGGATAGTTCGTTCTGGGGTTTGTGAACGCCGGGCGTATCAACAAATACAATTTGTGCGTCCGGCCGGTTAACGATCGCTCGTATGTTATTCCGCGTCGTTTGTGGTTTCGCCGAAATAATAGAAAGCTTCATTCCCGAAATCTGGTTGATCAATGTGGATTTACCGACATTCGGTCTTCCGATAATGGCAGCGAATCCGGAGTGATTGAGAAGATTTTCGGTTACCGGCTCGGGAGAACCCGGTGCATCTAATCGCCCGGTTTTCTCGTTTGGGTAAAGCGTTCTGATGATTTTCTTCTGCTCGTTAATCATTTTCTTCTCATCGTCCGAATCGATATGGTCAAATCCCAACAGATGTAATCCGGCGTGAACCGCCAAAAACGCGACCTCTCTGTCCAAATCATGTCCGATCGAAAACGCCTGCTCAGAAGCTTTATCCAAAGAAATTAAAACGTCACCGAGCGGGATCTCCCCGATTCCGTCCTTGTGCCAAATAACATCCTGAGCACCCAGAGATTCATTCATCTTTCCGTTATGCATATCCAGAAGCGGAAAGGACAATACATCCGTCAACGAATTCATGTTTCTGTATTGGTAGTTTGTCTTCTTCATGAAATCGGAACCGACAAATGATATCGTTACCGACATACGGGTCGATTGATGACGAAGCGAATTGTCGATGAATGGCCGCTTCGAGACCGCATCCATCGCATCCTGGCAAACGACTTTCAGTCGCTCTATCTGCTCCGAGTCGAATTTTCTTTGTTTATTAACGAACAACACTATCATCAGGATACTGCACCCTTTCATGGAAAAATCCCGCATACACTTGCAGGAATGCCTTCAGAATTGTTTCGAGGTCATTAAAAGACAGACCGGAGTTGTTCAGTTGATCCTGTTCGATTTTTTGCTTGAAAAGTTTGCGAAATAAATCCTCCGCGTCGTCGAGATTGGTAATACCCGTAGAACGCAATGCCGCTTCGCAGGTGTCGGCGAGCATTACGACCGCGGATTCTTTGAAAGAAGGAATTCCGCCTTTGTATCGAAAATCACCGATTGCCGGCTCCGGCAAACCCCTTTTGGCAGCCAGAGATTTTGCCTTGTGATAGAAAAATACCTGACAAGTCGTCCCATGGTGTTCTTGAATAATTCTAATAATACTGCTCGGAAGACGGTTCTTTCTGGCCAACCGAACCCCTTGCTCCGGGTGAGCGGATATGATGGACATACTGTCCTCGGGCAACATATCGTTGTGGGGATTATAACCCTCGTTCTGATTCTCTGTGAAGTATGTCGGATTATCCAATTTCCCGATATCGTGATAATAGGCTCCTACCTTAGCCAGAAGAGCGTTTGCTCCGATGGCATCGGCCGCTGAATCAGCAAGATTGGCTACCATCATACTGTGCTGAGATGTTCCCGGAGCCTCCAAAAAAAGCCTCTTCAGAAGCGGGTTCCCGGGCTGGGATAAATCAATCAGGCGAACCGGAGACACTGCGTTTGAAATCAGCTCAAAGATCGGCATAGATCCGATTGCCGCAACAACGGCAACCGCGGCGGAAATGATAGCCCATAGTGCTGCGTTCAGCATAGCAGACCGGGATGATTTAATCACGAGATTGTACCCAACAGATGCCGCAAAACACGCAAAAGAAGTAAAAAGGATCAGCGAAGCGGAATTAAACTTTCTGCTGGTCCTTCCGGCGACGACCGAGCAAACGAAAATGCCGATAACGGATACGAATATGTACTCAATATCAAACCGGTTCATCGGAGCGATGGTAAGGATCTGAATGACCCCGAAGATGATACCGGATTGAATCCCCAAATAAGTGGCAATTATTACCGCCGTAAAATAGACTGTCGAAATCAATGTGGAAATATCCTTTAAATACACGGCAGAAAGTATCGGAATAATAAATGATACGGAAATCACAATGAAGTCCTTCGGATTCGACAATAATGCAGATTTGTATTGGGAAAGATACAAAGCCATCACCGTCATCAGCACTGAAACATAAAAGACAATACCGATTAACAGCTGATAATCAAACCGATCCGTTTCCAAGAGATCCAGATCCTTGAGCAAACTGTAATTCTGCTCATCAATGACTTCGCCGACATTGACGATACGGAAACCCTTTTCGATCATGACCGGATTATTTATAGCGGATTGATAGGCGGCGTCTCTTGCTCTCTCGGTAGCTTTGGCGTCCAATTCCATGTTCGGAATGAGCAGTTGGGACAATATGGAATCCACCAGATCCATGATTGAAACATAATATGGTTTATTGGCCTCGATGATCATTGCTGTTTTCTGCTTCACCATATCGGAAAGAATCTTGTCATCAACGTTTTCCGCCATGATGTTCTCCGCTATTACGGTAGCGTTCACCTTGATTTCCGCGAAAAGCTCAGGGGTTGCGGTGACCAGTTGGATTGACTCATAATCGGTCAATTCAATAGCGAAGGTCTCGCGAGCCTGCAAACTGAAGCGGTTGGCCAGAACTGAGTACGAATCAATAAAAGTTCCGTCTTCTCTTTGGTTATTATCCCTGAGTTCCGAACACAATTCAAATAATCGAAACACCCGGTCAACGGATTCGTCCGCAATAGTCTCGGATCTGAAATAGATAACCTGAACGGACTCAAAGGCCAGTCGTGCCTTCTTGTTGGTCTCATAAGTATCAACGACCGAACGAGGAGCGGTTATGTCCACATTGCTGATCGAGCCGACGGAAAGGTTATAACGCTGAGGAATGGATCCCCAATAAACGACTGCGATAGTCGCGGGAATCAAAATCAAAAGCAAGAGAATTCGAATCGCCTTCTCGGCTTTGCCGGTTCCGATCACGATTGATCCCTCCTCTTCTCGCTGTGATCCTTCTGATACGCGCGGACAATTTTTTGAACAATCGGATTTCTGACAATATCCGAACTGCTCAGGAAAACGGATTTGATTCCATCGATACCCGAAAGCACATTTACGGCGTCTGACAATCCGTTGCGGATCCCCGGCGGAAGGTCGATCTGCGTAATGTCGCCGCAGACGCAAGCTTTGGAATTCATTCCGATTCTTGTCAGGAACATGATCATCTGATCTATGGTCGTGTTCTGAGCTTCATCCAGAAGAATAAATGAGTCGTCCAATGTTCTGCCTCTCATAAATGCGAGTGGCGAGACTTCAATCAATCCCTTCTCGTAGTATCGCTGAAAAGCCTCAAAACCCAACAGATCCTTCAGCGCATCATAGATGGGCCTCATATAAGGATCGACCTTTTCCTGAAGATCTCCCGGAAGAAAACCGAGACGTTCTCCCGCCTCGACAGCAGGTCGTGTCAGGATGATCCTTGAAACCTCTTTCTTCTGAAAGGCCATCACCGCGGCGGCTACACCGAGATAAGTTTTTCCGGATCCGGCCGGACCGACGCAAAGAACAACTTCGTTATTCAGGATCGCGTCCATGTATATCTTCTGGCCGATCGTCTTCAGTCGGACGGAATAACCCTTGGGTGTGACATATATAGGCTGAGAGAGTGTTGATGCAAATTCAGTGACAGACACAGGGTGATTGAGACCGGAAAGGTAGCCTAATGCATGAGCATCCAGTCCGTCGGTATCTGTGAATACATCGTCGATCGTTTTGAGAAGCTCAGCCGCAAGTTTCACTGGTTGGGGATCTCCGCTGATGACCAACGCACTTTCGTCTGACTGGATCGTGACGGCAAGAGAATCTTCGACAGCATTTGCAGCATCGCGATTCGTCGCAATAATCGAATGGAGTCGTCTTGTTGCGATTCTCATCGAAGTCAGATTATCTTTTTCGATCATCCGCCGTTCCTTTTCGAAAAATATCGATTGCCGATTCCAAACTCTCCCCGCTATAAACTGAGAATTCTATAAAAAGTATACCATAACTGTCTACCGGAATAATCTCACCTGTCAAAGGAACATATCCCGAAAATCAGATCAGTCTTCTTTACTCAGTCGCTCCAGAAGGGACGAGTAATACTCGGGCAATTCGGAGTCAACCGTGATTTGCTTGCCGGTATCGGGGTGTATGAATTCCAGTGTCTTGCTGTGTAACGCCTGACCGACTAAGCCGTACTTCGGCCGTCTCCCGGCATACAACGGATCCCCGATCGCAGGGTGACCGATAAATGACATGTGAGCGCGGATCTGATGAGTTCTGCCGGTTTCAAGAACAACCGACAAATCAGAAGCTTTGGCAAAACGCGTCAGCACTTCAAAATGTGTAATGGCATGCTTTCCGGATCCCTTGACGGCCATTTTTTTCCTGTCGCCCGCGGACCGGCCGATCGGAGCGTCTATCGTTCCTTTCTCAGATTCCACAAAGCCATGAACACAACACCGGTATTTCCGCACGATGTCGTGATCGGAAATCATCTTTGCCATTTTGGAGTGAATACGGTTGTTTTTAACAACAATCAAGAGCCCTGACGTGTCTTTATCAATCCGGTGAATGATTCCCGGCCGGATCGTCCCGTTAATATCGGACAGACTATCTCGGCAATAATACATCAGGGCGTTCACAAGTGTTCCCGAGTAATGCCCGGGAGCCGGATGAACAACCATTCCCTGCGGCTTATCGACGACCAGAAGATCGTCATCCTCATAAAGAATGCGGAGCGGAATATCTTCCGGCAGGATGTCGGATACAACGGGGTCGGGAATGTTTACAAACACTTCGGATCCCGGTATGAGCTTGAAAGAAGGTTTAACCGATTTACCGTTCACCGTAACCGAGCCGTCATCGATCAAAACAGACGCCTGAGTTCTCGATAATCCGGGAATGGCTTTCGGAAGATATTGATCCAGCCGCACCGGATCCGATTCGTATCTGAAATAATGCTTCATCTCTCTACTCAACCGTTTCCGAGATATTCGCGGATTTATCCGCATTCTCTTTCATTGACTCGCCATCCGGTGTTTCTGAAGATTCCTTACTTTTTTCATCGGAATTCATAAACCTCTTATCGAAAAGCAGAAAGAGTGCCAAGGATAAAGAGCCTACAACAATACACATGTCCGCGAAATTGAAAACGGGAAAGGTATATTTTCCGAAGTCAAACATCATAAAATCGACCACGGATCGACGGGCGAAACGATCGATCATATTTCCGATCGAACCTCCGCATAGCACAGCCGCAGAAAGCCGGATCCAAAACATCTCCTTGTTTCGTAACCGAAAGATAATAATGATCAGTATAATGGATATGAAAAGCGACATCGCTGCTAGAAAGTAAATACCCCAACCGTTATCGGAGAGAAAACTAAAAGCACCGCCGGTATTCTTCACGTGAGTAATCGAAAAGAATCCGTTAATAACCGGGATAATTTCGGAAACATCAACATTCCGGACAATAATCAATTTGACGGCTTGATCGATCACGACCAATAAGGCGATCAGCAAATACAGCATCACAATTCCCTTTCGACTGTTTCTTTTTGAATTATTCTTTCGATTCGAACACACTTTCCGGTAGACGGGTCCAACTCGGCAACTACAGCATTGATCATCGAAGGTCCCGAAGCAGTTTGATATCTTGACGGTAAGCACTCCACAAGACGACGCAGCGAAGCATCCACGTCCATGCCGAGCACACTCTGCAACGCTCCGGTCATGCCCACGTCCGTAATGTGTCCGGTTCCTCTCTCGAGAATTTTCTCGTCGGCAGTCTGAACATGGGTGTGTGTGCCCATAACAAGAGATACCCGACCGTCCAGATAATATCCCATCGCGACCTTTTCGGAGGTTGCTTCCGCATGAAAATCCAGAAGAACCATCGTCGTTCCGAGAGACTTCTTATATCTCTCAAGCAGAGAATCGGCGCAACGATACGGTGAATCACAAGGATCCATTCCGACCCGACCCAATAAATTCATAATTAAAAGGCGGCCCTTTTCCTTTGCGTCAAAAACGGCATAGTCAAACCCGGGCCATTCCGGTGATACGTTTGCCGGCCTTACGATTCTGTTGTCGGAAGGTGCCGTCGAGAGAAAGTCCGCACGCGCGAAGGTATGATTTCCCATCGTGATGAAGTCAACACCGGAAGAATATAGATCACTTGCAATACTGGCGGTAATTCCAAAGCCCGCGGCAGCGTTCTCTGAATTCGCCACGCAAACGTCCGCGTTATATAACCGCTTCATATCCCGCAGACGCTCTTTAAGTATTTTACGCCCCGGTTGGCCGACAATATCTCCGACAAACAAAACGATCAATCAAACCCCTCCTCTGACCTCAATATTTTAACACAAAACAAGTGTATTCTCGGTATCGGTTTCAAAACGCGAAAAGGACTGTCAAAACACGATGATCATGTCCGGACAGTCCCCTGTTGCTTGGATCGAAGTAAGTACTATTTGGCGTAGTCAGATGCTCGGGTCTCACGAATGATATTCACTTTGATCTGTCCCGGATAGTCGAGTTCCTCCTCGATCTTCTTGCAGATTTCTCTTGCTTTCAGAATCATTTCGGGATCACTGACAATCTCGGGTTTGACCATCACTCGAATCTCCCGACCGGCTTGGATTGCGTACGATTTCTCGACGCCCTCAAAGCTGGATGCGATTTCTTCAAGCTTTTGAATTCTTTTGATGTATGTTTCCAGATTTTCCCTTCTTGCACCCGGTCTCGCGGCGGATACAGCGTCGGCGGCTGCCACAAGGACCGCAATCGGGGTCTCCGGTTCAACGTCACCATGGTGCGATACGATCGAGTTGATTACTTCGTCGGATTCTTTATAGCGTCGTGCGATGTCTCCACCCAGTTCGACGTGCGAACCCTCCATTTCAAAATCGGCAGCTTTGCCGATATCATGAAGGAGACCGGCGCGTTTCGCCATTGTAACATCCAAACCCAACTCAGCGGCCATCATACCCGCAATCCAACAAACCTCAATGGAGTGCTGGAGCACGTTTTGTCCGTAACTTGTGCGATAACGAAGTTTTCCGAGATACTTGATTACTTCCGGATGCAATCCGATAATACCAGTGTCGAACGCTGCGCGTTCTCCCTCTTGCTTGATGGTCTGAGCGACTTCCTTCTTTGCCTTCTGTGCCATCTCTTCTATTCGCGCCGGATGAATTCTTCCGTCTACGATCAACTTCTCGATGGTGATACGAGCAATCTCCCTGCGTACAGGGTCAAAACTCGACAAAATGACCGCTTCGGGCGTGTCGTCGATGATGAGGTCAACTCCGGTAATCGTCTCGATCGCGCGAATATTTCTTCCTTCGCGACCGATTATACGACCCTTCATTTCATCATTCGGCAGGGAAACAACGGAAACCGTTACTTCAGACACGTAGTCCGAAGCATATCTCTGAATCGAACTGACGATAATATCCTTTGCCTTCCTGTCCGCCTCTTCCCGCGTCTTCTCTTCCATTTGCTTCAGCAAGGCCGCCATATCATGACTGAATTCCTGCCTTGCCTGATCAAGAACGAGAGTACGGGCATCTTCAACGGTCAGTCCGGAAATTCTTTCAAGCTCGAGAACTTTTTTTCTTTCCAGATCACGAGCGCTTTCTTCCATCGCCAAGACATCGCTCACGCGCATGTCCAGAGCAGTTTCCTTCTGTTCGATTGTATCCAGTTTCCTGTCCAGAGTTTCTTCCTTCTGTTCAATTCTGTGTCTTTCCTTCGCAAGTTCGGATTTCTTCTCGCGAACATCTCGATCCAACTCGATCTTCGCTTTGCTGATTTCCTCTTTAGCTTGCAAAAGAAGTTCTCTTTTTCTGCTCTCTGCTGTCTTCTGAGCCTCGCCGATCAGTTTCTCTGCTTCCAATTCGGATGCTGAGATCTCTTCCTTCAGTTTCTTCTGTCGATTGGAAAAACCCAAACGATAATACAGAACGGAACCGAGTGCGCCGAGAATTAAACATACGAGAGCAACGATTAGTAAATAATACCACTCTACTATGGTACTCACCCCCAATATTCAGTTTTCAAGTTACAAAATATATAGTACGAATTTATAATTTGCACTTAGTTTATTGTAATGATTCCGACTCATATATGTCAACTGTTTTGGCATTCAAAGTGAATAAAGACGAGAAATGTCTGCGTATTTGGATTCAAATTGCATGTTTTTTGAAAAAGCGGCGATTTTCCATCATCAGAAGCAAGCGATTATCCATCTCGTATATGGTAAAATAATGAAAATTTCGATCGGAGCAAATAAATGAAATTATCAATCGGCATTTCAAGCGATGAACACGGGCTTCCCGCTTACGCGGTTCTTTCCGCGAAAATGAACATGTCGGGCATGATGATCAAGAAGATTCGCCTCTACGGCCGATTACTCGTCAACGGCAGGGCTTCGAGAATGAAAGACCCGGTATACGAGGGAGATATTGTTGAGGCGATGATAAATGAGGACCAAGATACCGCCTTACGACCGAACAGTGGCATTACGGTTTACTACGAGGATGATTGGGTAATCGTTTGCGAAAAGCCTTCCGATCTGGTCACACATCCATCGTGGCAACACCTGAACGACTCTTTAATCCAGCGTCTATCCGAAGACCGGCTTCATCCGGTAATGCGACTGGACAGAGAAACCACAGGCGTGATCGTGGTCGCCAAAAACGGCTACGCGCACAATCAGATCATATCCTCCGAAATGCATAAAGAATATATCGGTATCGTTCACGGCAAAGTTGACCCGTCGTCAGGCATCATCAATTTACCGATCGCAAGATCCGAAACCTCAATCATGATCCGCGTGGTTCGGGAAGACGGCAAAAACTCCATTACACATTATGATACTCTTCTCTATAACGATTCTCTCGGGATCTCCATGGTACGATTTGTTCTCGAGACAGGCCGATGCCATCAGATACGGGTTCATTCGCGTCATTTGGGTCACCCCTTGATCGGGGACGGCTTGTACGGTCCTTCCTCCATTGATTATTCCGATGAGGTTTTATCCGGATCCAAGGCGGAGGCATTGATCAGTCGTCAAGCGCTTCATGCCTCCTTATTGTCCTTTGTTCATCCGATCACACACGAAAAATTGAGTTTCAGAAGCATTTTGCCAAAGGACATGATGAACTTGATTTCATCAATAGGTTAGTGCCTGCATATTAAGCTTTATCCTGCTTGGATATTAAGTGCTCGGACAGATTCATTGACTCCGCATCCGCTTCTCCGGATAACAGACGGGCGACCTCCCGTTTTTTCCCTTCCGTGTCCAGCCGGGTAAGCACCGTCTGTGTTCGCTCCTCTCGAACCTCCTTTGAGATAAAGTAGCTCCGATCGGCCGCCGCCGCAATTTGTGCCATGTGAGAAACACACAAAACCTGCTTGTATCGCGCCAACTTCTTCATTCGAGAAGCGACTGCGGATGATGTCTTGCCCGAAACACCGGAATCGATTTCATCGAAAACAAGAGAAGGCGTGTCATCCGCTTGCGCCAGAATGGTCTTGATCGCCAACATGATCCTTGAAGCTTCGCCTCCCGAAGCAATTTTCTCAAGAGGCTTCTCGGGTTCTCCCCGATTCGCGGTGAACACAAACGCGACTTCATCGCAACCGTATCTTGAGAAGAACCGATTCTTGGGCCTTTCGGAGATTGACACTCCGAAAACCGCTCCCGGCATACCTAATTCCGTCAACTCTCGCACGATTTCTTCGGACAAATCGGACGCCGCCTCACTTCGGATTTCCCTTACCTTCATCGCCTTGCCGAGAAGTTCTTTCTCAAGCATTATCCGATTCGAATGAAGATCCTTTAATCGGCCATCGGAACTTTCCAATTCAAGGAGTTCATCTTTTGCCTGATTCAGATAAAGAATCATATCCTCGACGCCGGATCCATACTTGCTCTTGAATCGATAAAGCGTATCCAGTCTTTTCTCAATGTTCGGAAGAGAATCCTCCGTGCCTTCCATGTCCCGGTTCAACAAATCAACATCCTGAGCAAGAGACTCAAGCTCCAACATCACATTTCTGAGTCGTTCTGTCATCGGCAAACAGGTTGGGCGAACCAGCGACAATTGGCTCAAAAAGCCCTCTGCTTCCTTCATGCGAGGAATCGGAGCATTCGGATCATCCGAAAGAAATATGTCGCATAAATCTGCGATATATGCCCTGGCCTTACTGATTCCGACAGCGTTTCTCTTTTTCTCGAAAAGAGCCTCTTCTTCACCGAGTGTCAGCTCCGCTTCTTCTAACTCTGCAATTTGATAACGCAGAAGGTCAGCTCTTCTCTCCCTTGCCTGCGGATCCGTCCCGAGTCGTTTGATTTCATCCAGACACTCCTTATATTTATCGAGAATCTTCGAATATTCAGAGACAGCCATACTCATTTTCTCTCCCGCATAGCGGTCGAGCAGTTCAATATGCTTAGATACCTGAAAAATGGCTTGTTGCTCATGTTGACCGTGAATGTCCAGAAGCTTCGGACCGATCGACTTCAATACAAACAGCGGCACAAGCGTGCCGTTGATCCGAACGACATTGCGGCCTGCAATATGAATCTCTCTGGAGACATAAAGAAGATCATCCTCATCGGAACTTATTCCGAACTCATTGAGCTCACCGGTGCTTACAACCGAGGAAACACGATCGAATACACCTTCGACCGTTGCTCTCTCGTTTCCGGTCCGAACACTCTCCTTACCGATCCTGTTTCCGATCAACGCACCGATCGCGTCAATAAGCAAAGATTTGCCCGCACCCGTTTCACCGGAAATGACGTTAAGACCTTCTCCCGGCTCGAAATCCAGAGAGTCAATCAGGGCAAATCCGGAAATGCTCAGTCTGATCAGCATAGAAGTCCACACTACTCCTGTTGAGATCCGAAATTCATATCTTTAATCGTCTGACACAACGCGGTCGCACATTCAGGGCTTGGTGTAGCAACAAATACGGTGTCGTCGCCTGCAATCGTTCCGATCACATCCTGAAGTCGAATGGAGTCCAGAGCCGAAGCTGCCGCCTGAGCCATCCCCGGAAGAGTACGGATCACAACAAGATGCATCGCGGGTTCGCTTCGGATAACCGATTGTGAAAAAACAGAAAGCAAACGTCCGGGTGCAATATCTCCCGTGCGGTCCAACACGCTGTATTTGGTGCCGCCGGACGGAAGGGTGACTTTAATGATTCCCAAGTCCTTTATATCCCGTGACACGGTTGCCTGTGTCACCGCCAAACCACGGCTCAAAAGCTCGCTGACCAATTCCTCCTGCGTCGAGATGTCCATCTCGCGTATCAGTCGAAGGATATTCTCTTGACGTTCATTTTTCGCCATCTTCATAAAAACTTCCTCTCGCTCTGATCTTTCGGCGTATCGTCTGATAGTAGTTGGAGTGTCCGATCCGCGCCAATTTCATCGAATGATCGGAACGCTGAAGTATAATTTGATCCATTGGAAGAAGCTCAATCTCATTTCTCCCGTCAAAACAAAGAATAGGAGCTTCGGTGAATTTCTTGAGATGAATTTCTACCCGACTGTCCTCACTGACAACGTAACAACGGCTGTGCAAAGTATGGGGGCAGATCGGGGTCACGAGTAAAGCGTCCAAATCCGGCTTCACAATCGGGCCTCCGGCCGCCAGCGAATAAGCTGTAGAACCGGTCGGAGTCGAAATAATCACCCCGTCTCCCGACAATCGTTCCACGTAGTCGTCGTCAATAAATAGATCAATCGTAAAAACGTGAAGGTTCCGGCCACGTGCAATCACAGCGTCATTCAGACAGATTCCTTTACCGGCAACAGTCCCGTCCGCTCTGACGACGGTGGCTTCCAATTGAAGTCTTTTCTCGATTCGGTAGTCATTATTGTGAATCCGAATCAACGCTTCGTCAAATTCTTCAGGTTGAATCTCAGCCAAAAATCCGATGCTGCCGAGGTTCACCCCGATAATCGGAACATCCTTCAGAAAATGGTCGTGAACCGCAGATAAGAACGTACCATCTCCGCCCAAACAAAAAATTAAATCACAACGATCGTAGCAATCCAATGTTGTATTCGGATCCTGAGCGAGCACCGTGTCCGAATAGAAGTCATCGATAATCGCATGACTGCCCATTTCTTTGATCTTGGACGCGGCATAGCGAGCAAAAGCATATTGGGGATCCTTGTCTTGGTTGGAAATAATTCCCAGTCGCATAAAATACTCCTAGCCGGCATGAAGCCGAATCATTATCGTAATTATACATTTTCGAGCTTAAAAATTCATCCTAATATAGACGATGTTTTAGGAGTCTGAATTTTGCACGTTCAGTAATGCTTCTCTGATACGATCCGATATCGATTCCGCGTTTAACCTCTGAATCTGAAGGACCTCGTTTCTCGTTCCGATTACGAGCTCTTCGGGCTGAACGGAAACGGAAAGCATTCTGATACAGATGCCTTTGGTAAGCAGGATTATTCCGATCTGCGAAGAAACTCCGCAGGGTTGTACGGATTCTTCGCAACATACAACGAGTTTTTTTCCGGAGACCGCGCGAAGGATCACCGCCTCATCAAGAGGTTTGATCCTTTTGAGATCCACCAGTGAGCAGGAAATTCCCGTTTCTTTTAACATCCGAAGAGCATCATATGCGGTTGCCGTCATCGAACCTACGGATATAATCGCAACCTCATCTCCTTCGACCAACAATTGGCTGTCGACCGAGGGAACATTATTCAGTCCGATCAATTTCTTTTCGGAACATCGGGGGTACCTGATCGCAATCGGACCCTTTGCATGATTAATCGCGTAATCCATCATCACTTCTAAATCCGCATAATCACGCGGAGCAAGAATTTCTATATTCGGCATCGGGATCAGCATAGGAATATCATAGATTCCCTGATGCGTCGCTCCGTCCGCGCCAACAATGCCCGCGCGATCGATCGCAATCACAACATGAAGGTTCTGAAGGCATATGTCGTGGAGGATTTGATCGTATCCTCTCTGTAAAAATGTTGAATACAGCACGAGTACCGGAATCAGGCCGTTCGCCGCCAATCCGGCCGAAAGTGTAACCGCATGCTCCTCCGCAATCCCCACATCAAAAAATCGATTCGGAAAGCGCTCTCTAAAGGCATCCAATCCGGAGCTGGACATCATTCCCGCGGAAATAGATACAACGTTTTCGTTTTGCTCGGCGATTCGAATAACACTATTGGAGAAAGCGCTGGTAAATGAATTTGATGAGTCCCCGTTAATTCCGGATTCGACGTTGAACGGGGCTACACCGTGATACTGGTCGGGAAGTTCTTCCGCATACTCGTACCCTTTCCCCTTTTGTGTGCAAACGTGAATAAGAATCGGCTCCTTAAGGCCTTTAATCGTATTGATTTTTTTAATCAGCCCGGGCAAGTCGTGTCCGTCGAACGGTCCGTAATACCGGAAGCCCAGGTTCTCGAAAATAACGGGATTATTTCGATGAACGACCATTCGAATCGAGTCCTTCAAAAACAAGAGCATTCGGTAAACAAGTTTACCGATCACGGGTATCTTGTTCAGGATTTTCTCGGTTCGATTCTTCGCGCGAAGATATCCGGACGTAGATCTGATCAAATCCAGGTGTCGGGATATCGCTCCGACATTCCGATCAATCGACATTTGATTGTCATTCAAAATAACGATCAGATTATCACCATACTGACCGGCATCATTTATCGCCTCAAAAGCCATACCGCCCGAAAGCGCACCGTCGCCGATAACCGCGATCACCCTGCCCGGATCTCCTCGCAGTTTCTTGGCTCTGAGCAGTCCGATCGCAGCGGATATCGAAGTACTGCTGTGTCCCGTGCCAAAGCAATCGTAACTGCTTTCTGTCCGAAGCGGAAATCCGGATATTCCGCCTTTCGTCCTCAGTGAACAAAATGAAGCCGATCTTCCGGTAAGAATTTTGTAGGTGTAACATTGATGCCCCACATCAAAAACAATCTGATCCTCGGGTGGGTGAAAACAGGAAAGAAGAGCGATTGTCAATTCGACCACGCCGAGATTCGAGGATAAATGCCCTCCGTTATGTGAGACATTTTGGATGATAAGTTCCCGAAGCTCCGAGGCGAGCAAGTTTTTCTCTTCTTCGCTCAGCGCTTCAATCATCGACGGATCAGTGATTCGGTTGACGATGTCGCCCATTTCGGTCTACTTCTCTCTTTCGTGGAGCTTTTGAGTCAACGCGACCAACAAAGCGGTATCATATCCCATATTGGCAAGACTGTCCAATGCTCTATATGTTTCCAAAGCTTCCGCGTGAAAAAGTCGTTCTGCTTCTTCATAACCGAAAACCGTGACAAAGGTCGCTTTCCCGTCGGCTTCGTCTTTGCCGACAGTCTTCCCCATTTGCTCACTCGTTGAACTGGCATCCAAAAGATCATCCTTGATCTGAAACGAGAGTCCGAGATGCCCGGAAAACGACTCCAGTGCCAGCCGGACTTCTTCCTTATCGCCCGGCTCGCAAAGGTAAACAAACGGCACCATAATCGAAGCGTGAATCAGAGCTCCGGTCTTCTTCCTGTGGATCGAATACAACCGATCCGTTGTGATATGTATGCAGTTCGTGGCTATGTCCTCTGACTGCCCTCCGATCATGCCTTTGATACCGGCGCATTCGGCAATATAAATGCCCGCTCTCATCGCTCCGGGAGTACTGCGGGAACATTGCTCCAAAATCAATTCATAGGCTCCGTTTAGTAGCGCGTCTCCGGCCAGAAGCGCAGTCGCTTCCGAATAACGAACATGACAGGTAGGTCTTCCGCGACGAAGAGTATCGTCGTCCATACAAGGCAGGTCGTCATGAATCAACGAATACGTGTGAATCATTTCGATCGCGCAGGCAAACGGCATGAGACTCTCGCGTTCCGCTTCGAGGAGATCTCCCGTCAGCAGCAGCAGAATCGGTCTTATTCGTTTACCTCCCGCTATCAGACTATATCGTGCCGCTTCGGCGGTTACATCTGTTTGTGATGCATCGAAAACCCTTTCCAACAGACCGTTAATGGTTTGTGAAGCGTTTCGAATGTATTCATCCAATTTTGACACTTCACCGCTTTCCGTCATTGAATCACCTTCTCGTCATCATTCACGTCAAACGATTGTTCGGAAACGTTTCCGTCTGCCGATTTGCTTAGAATCATGATTTGCCTCTCGGCTTCCGCGAGTTTATCACCGCATATCCGAGCAAGAAGCGTTCCGTTCTTATAAAGCTCCAGAGATTCCTCCAGACCGACTTGACCGTTCTCGAGCTTGCGAATAATCGCTTCCAGTTCGGAAACGGCTTCCTCATAACTTAATTCGTTATAATTTTCTGAATCCATTTTCCCCTCCCTGCCGGATACTTCGGGTCTCTGCGTCGATTATTCCGTCGGCGACCCGTATATTGATATTTCGATGTACTCCGATGCTGTTAACGCTTGTTATGACGCAATCCGATTCATCCGTTACAATGGCATATCCCCGATCCAGTACGGAAAGAGGGTTGAGCGCTTGAAGCTTCCCGATCAGTATACTACAATTCGCACTTTTCATATTCGTAACGCCCTCCAGAGAACCCCGAAGTCTTTTGATCAAAGAGTCGTATCTTTGAGATTCAGCCTCGAATCGAAGGCGTGGAGAAATCAGTGCTCTATGCGTAACGCAAGACCTTAATTTGTTGCTTTGAATGTCCATATAATGTGTTAATGCATTTGTGAGTGCTTTACGATACTCGTATAAACGGACAAGGAGGGCACTCTTATCCGGCACTGCGAGCTCGGCCGCCGCTGAAGGCGTCGGCGCTCGCAGATCCGCCACAAAGTCCGATATGGTAAAATCCGTCTCGTGTCCGACGGCAGAGATTACGGGTATCCCGGATTCATAAATCTCTCGGGCAAGCTCCTCATCATTAAATGCCCATAAATCCTCGATTGATCCTCCGCCGCGTCCGATAATAATTACATCAACCTTGGTTTTTTCGTTAAAATAACGAATTCCGGCCCGCAATTGTCCGGCCGCACCGGACCCCTGAACAGCGGAGGGATAAAGAGTCAGTCTGAATCCCGGGAATCGTCTGGATAATACATGGATGATATCTCGGATAACGGCGCCCTTGGGCGAAGTAACCACACCGATCCTCACCGGCATATAAGGAATCGCCTTTTTGTGTTCGGGGTCAAAAAGACCTTCTTCCCGTAGTCGATTTTTCAATTGCTCATAACGCGCGAAAAGATCTCCGACTCCATCCGGCTCCATCGAATAAATAACAAGTTGAAATCGTCCGTCCTGTTCATAAATCGACGCTCTGCCGGTAACGATAACCTTCTGCCCGTCTTCAGGAATAAATGTGAGTTTCTGAAAGTGCCCCCGGAAAAGAACACAACTGACTTGTGCCTCAGCGTCCTTCAACTGAAAATACGAATGCCCCGAAGGGTATTTCTTATATCCTGAAATTTCACCGCTGACGTGCACGGCAGCGATTTCCGGATCGGTTGCCAACAAATCGTTGACATATCGATTCAATTGCGTAACAGAAAGAATCTTACTCATTCAACCTTCTCAGATTCATATATCTCGGAACCATTTACGGAGGAATCGTCATCATCGAAATCTGAATGCTCGGGTTCGAGTCTTCCGGATTCGAATGCATCGATTTCAATTTTTCCCAGAATGGCGTTGATGTAACTCTTCGCTTCTTCGGTACTGTATAATTTAGCGAGAATGATTGCCTCGCTGATCGATACACTCTTAGGTATCGACTCGATATGGAGAATCTCAAAACATGCGATCCGCAAGAGAACCAGATCGATTTTGGGTATTCGATCAATCTTCCAACCGATCAAATACGTAGAATAGGTACGGTCCAGTTCATCTTTCTGCGCCGTAACACCGTCAACTATCATGTTAAAGTATTCCAAATCCTTGCCTTGAATCGGAAATTCCTGCAGGAAGATCGCCTTCTGAGGATCAATTTCATCCGTCCTGAATTCAAGCTGGTAAAGAAATAACAGCGCGGCCTCCCGCGACTTTCTTCTGCTCATCGAAACCTCCCCGGAGGAATAAGTTTGTCCATAAAATTCTTAAGTTTTTCTTTATCCGAAAAGAGCTTAACGCCCAGAAAAAATCCGGTCAGCGTTAAGATCAGGATAAAAAGGGTCTTGAAGAAGCCGAATATCACCAGTAGCAACGCGAGAATAAAGCCGGCTCCGGCACCGATCAGACCCGCATTCCGATCCTTGACCATTTCAAGGAATTTCACGAAAAATGCTCTCATCGGGTTATCTTTCCACCTTGGCTACCACCGGTTCGACACGACTGACCTTTACGGCAACCGACTCGACGGTGATTCCTGTATATTTCTCGATATCCTTCTTGATTCTTTCCTGAACCTTAGCCATCATGGCGGGTATCTCAACATTTGAATATAGGACGGTGCTCATTCGAACTCTGACAGCACCGTTCTTGGCGGATGAGACATGAGCTTTCGCAGATTTGATTCCGACCTGCGCGCTCTTGGCGGAATTCAAAACAATACTCTCCATCGCGTCCACGCCGATATCAACCGAGCCGATATCGGTTTGTCGAATACGGGTATGACTCAGGCGGCCGGAAAGAATGGAAAAAGTGGCCGTAACGACACAAGAAGCAAAAATGACCAACATGATTGCCAAATAAATGAACTTGTTGACAGGGTCGGTGACGACAGTCGTTAACGGCGACAAAATCAGTCCGAAAAACGTGGTGTCAAACAATGCGTAAAGCATTACTAGGGAAATCAGCCCTAACAGAAAAGAATAAACAATCAAAACGGTTCTCGTAATCTGATTCAAGATTGAATATCCTCCCGGGGCACAACCCCACAAACATGAACATCGACCGTTTCCACCACTAAGCCGGTAAAGCGTTCGACATCTGCCTTGACACGCTCCTGAATTGCCCAAGCAACTTCAGGTATTATCATACCATAATATATAATCGGGTATACGGTGATTGACACAAAACCGTCATCGTTCTCATGGAAAATGACACTGACGCCTTTCCCTTCATGGAGAATGCCCAAAGTTTCCTTAAGAGCGACTCCCGGAGACGGCATGAGACGTGCCACACCTTTGGTCTGAAGCGCAGCTTCTGCAGCGTATTGCGCAACAAATCCCTTGGACATGGTGCGCTCGCCCTTAATGCTTTCGCTCGGTTTATTTTCGCTCATACCATCGCCTCTCGAGAGAAATAAGCACGTTTATGCGCGCTCAATATATTCGCCCGTACGCGTGTCTACTCGGATTATCTCGTTCTGATTAACAAAAAGCGGAACTTTAACGGTTGCACCGGTCTCAAGTGTAGCCAACTTTGTGGCGTTCGTTGCTGTGTCGCCTTTAACACCGGGTTCGCATTCCGTAATTTCAAGTTCTACGACGATCGGAAGCTCAACCCCGAAGACTTCGCCTTGATAAGAGAGGACTTTGCAGATCATTTCTTCCTTCAAGAAACGGATGCCGTCACCGATATCATCCTTGGATATCGGGCGTTGCTCATATGTACTCTGATCCATGAAATAATACAACTCACCGTCGGAATAAATATACAGCATATCGTTTCTGTCGAGCTGTGCCTGCTCAAACTTCTCATTGGGGTTAAATGAACGTTCGACAACCGCGCCGGTCTTCACGTTCTTGTATTTGGTGCGGACAAATGCCGACCCCTTACCGGGTTTGACATGTTGAAACTCGACCACCTGATAGACTTGGCCTTCCATTTCAAAGTTCAGTCCGTTTCTGAAATCTCCTGCACTAATCATAGGTACCCCTCTCGTTCTCATCGGAAACTGTTCGATTCTATTCTCTTCATTTGTTCCCTAAAATTTTACTTGACCGTCGTACTCTGCGCAATACATTGATCAGAAACGACAGATTTTTCTGACGATATACTCAAAAAAACGCTTCAGCCGAACGTAAAATATCTCTCTTTTCGAGTACGGTTTCACGAGAACGGAGTAGATACCCGCTCGATTGGCGGCTAAAATATCCGTAAAAATCTGATCGCCGAAAAGAACGGTGTTCTCGGCGGATGCTCCCAACATTTTCATCGCCTTTATAACACCCCTCGGAGATGGTTTTCCTGCGTAATTTACATACGGAATACCGAGCGCCTGCGCAAATTCCGAAGAGCGGGACGACTTCGCGTTAGACACCAAACAAGAAAGAAAGCCGGCGTCACTCAGCAGACCGATCACCTCTCGGGAATAGTCGGTAGGATGATCGGCACGGTCCGGCGCAATCGTATTGTCCAAATCGAGAAGAGCGAACCGATATCCCAAATTGCGAAGATCCCCGAGGGGGAACTCGGAGATGAGCCCGGTCACTTGATCCGGTTTCAGGTTTCGAAAACAAAAAAGCATGTAAAATATCCCCTTTACGTGTTTCATCCACGAGAATACACGGAATATCAACGAAAAGCAAATCATGAATCAGCGGTTTTTCTTGAATAATGCACGGCGTGTCTTTATAATTGACTCACTATGAAATTGGAGGAAGGAACAGGTTTTCCTGAACATATGAATATGATTGTTTCTAAATTTGGCGGTTCCTCATTATCAGACGCTTCGCAAATCAAGAAGGTATGCGATATCATTATCGGCAACGCCGATCGTAAGATTATCGTCGTCTCCGCGCCTGGCGTTCGGATGGCGAATGATATCAAAGTAACCGACTTGCTCATTTCGCTTGCGCGTGAACGTCTTTCCGGCGCGGACGGAGACGTGTTTTTTGTCAAAATCCTTGACCGTTTTTCCGACATCGCTGTTGCGCTTCACATCGAAGAAGTCCTTCCGGTAATCAAAAGTCACATTACCGATACCATTTCTCCAGTGTGCGAGAATCAGGATCGCTACTTGGACGCCGTTAAATCTCTCGGTGAGCATTGCTGTGCCCGAATCGTAGCCGCCTACCTGAATCGGATCGGTGTGAAAGCCACTTTTTGCGAACCGAAAGAATTCGGGTTATTGTTGTCTTCTTCCCTGGGACGCGTTTCGGTTCTGGAGGAATCATACGATCATCTTTCCGCGCTGAAAAACATCGAAGGCATATGTGTATTCCCCGGTTTCTACGGATACTCCCTTGAAGGCGATATCATTACTTTTACCCGCGGCGGGTCGGACGTAACCGGCTCGATTCTCGCTGCGGCGGTGGATGCAAAAGTCTATGAGAACTGGACGGATGTGGATTGCGTTTATGCCGTTAATCCAAAGCTTGTCACGAGTCCTTTTCCCGTTCATGAAATCACCTATGCGGAAATGCGCGAGTTGGCCTATGCCGGTTTTGCCGTGCTTCATGAGGAGGCACTGTATCCTGCTTACCGCAAAGGAATACCCGTCCATGTGAGAAATACCAACAACCCATCAAAAGAAGGAACTTATATTGTTGCGAAGAGATCGGTGTATGACTCATTGATCACCGGAATTGCCGGTGCAAATGGTTTCTGCACCCTCAACATAAAAAAATACCTCATGAACCGCGAGGTCGGTTTCGCGATGAAGGTTTTGGGTATCATTGCGGATGAAGGACTTTCAATCGAGCACATGCCGTCCGGAATTGATTCCGTATCCATTGTTCTGCGTACCGCCGATTTTACCGCCGAGAAAGAAAGGTTAATCGTCGAGCGTGTTAAGAAGGATCTGAATGTGGACGATGTTTCGGTAACCAGAAAGCTCGCGATCGTTATGATCGTCGGCGAGGCAATGGCCAATACGGTCGGAACAACGGCTCGGGCGGCCCAAGCCTTGTCCAAAGCGGGCATCAACCTTGAGATCATTAACCAAGGTGCGTCCGAAATATCCGTAATGTTCGGAATTCGGGAGGAATATTGTAACTATGCTGTGCGGATCTTGTATAACGAGTTTTTCATGAAGTAATTCATGCTTTGACAAATTGCGAAACGCCCGTTCGGAAAAGATGTTCACCCCAAAATCGGACGAGAAGTCCTGCTTTGATGGGTGCGGATCATTACCGGTCGGGCGTTATTCTTATCTGCCGTATAAATTTGTGATCCATCCCTGTCTCCTGACGGAGATCGAAATGCCGAATATGCTATCGGAGGATCAGTCAACTACACGGACGTTGTTTCCTGTGTTGGTTCTTGTGTTGTTTCCTGTGTTGTTTCTTGTGTTGTTTCAGAAGTCTCCGTCGGCTCCGTTGACTCCGTCGGCTCCGTTGACTCCGTCGGCTCCGTTGACTCCGTCGGTTCTGTTGATTCCGTCGGTTCTGTTGATTCCGTCGGTTCCGTTGATTCCGCTGTCGTAGTCGATAATGTCTCCGTCATTTCAACAGTCGTAGTCGGAACAGTTTCAACAGGCAATGTAGTGAATTCCGGTATTGGTGTGGGATCTGAGGACATCTCAATGATTTCTTCACCGATCGTCGGATCGGTTTCGGATAACATCGCTGACAGCACATATCCGGAGATTCCGCTGATGGTCTCGATTTTCGAAAAGGAGTTTCCCGTTTCAATGATTCTTACAGATTCTCCGCGTTTGAGATAATAGACCACATTACTTTCAAGGTTATCTTCCGTGAAAACGGAAAGTTGATCCGCTATGGCATACATCACTTTGTTTTGAATCTGGCTCGGGTCAACTGTGCCGATGTTATTATCTTCCGGATTTATGCCTGCCTTTCTGAAATGCAGGATCGCGGTCATAGAAAAGTACCCGATAAACACAAAGATGACAAATAGAATTACCGGTAAAAGGATCACGCCAAGGCGTTTCTTCCAGATCGTCTGCTTCTTCATTTTTGAGACACCTCTGTTTTCATCATTTTCGCCTTCGCTTGTCTCCTGTGCGGAAGTATAGTCAGAGAATGAATCCTCGGACCTGGCCTTTTCAAGCAACTGATCGGATACCGGCTGACTTATACCGTTTGGGGATCGGGTCGGACTCGTATGTGCGGGAACCATTGTCGTCGGAACGATAACGGGGACGGGAGAATCGGTTTGAACACCGACTACCCGGATGACGGAAGCGGATATGCCTCCTTTTGCCCCTGCTCCTTTTGCTGCCTTGATCAAGTCTGACGATTTTGTTTCGGGTCGGGAACTTCGACCCGCAATCACGGCAAACACGGATTCCGGAACATAACGAGACACGCCCGCACCGACAAGATAGATCTCATCACCCGCAGAAAGCTTGATACCCATTCTTTTTTCCGGTGACACGGGTCCTTCCGCTTCGAATTTACCTAGATATTGCGTCAATACGTTCCGTTCCGGATGATTATGTTCATCCGCCGGAGAAATAATTCCGTCTTTTATGTATTTACGTGTCACCGTTTGATCTTCGGTGAGTCGCGAAATGCGATTCCCGTTCAGTAATAATGCACGCGTATTCCCCAGATGAAACAAATTGAGTGTGTTTTTTTGAATGAAAAGAGCGGTCACCGAAATGCGAAGCGGAGTTCCCTGCCCGGAAAGAGATATATCGCAAACTAAATCATTCAACTCGCTCACCACTTGAGTGGTTAAAATCTCAAAATTCGTAATGGGAGTCGCCTTTTCCTTCGCGACCCGCTCGCCGAAAGCTTTCATCACTCTTTGGAGCGCGGCGGCGGCCACCTCATCTTTCCCTTGTGCCGAGAAGATCGCGTAAACCTGAAAAGGATCCCGGGATTCTGACGCGCGTGCGTATGCTTTAAGATATTCGTCCGGCCTGCGATAGGCTCCTTGGAAAAAAACATTCTCCTGCGGAAGACCGGGCATCTTATTGGTTTCGCATGCGATCGAAAATCGGGTCGTTATCATTTTTCTTCTCCCCAAATAAATCCGTGCAATTCAGGAATCTGCTTTTCCCAATCCAATATCATCTTCCATGGTGAGGGTTGAGTGGTAAACATACCATCTGCCGGCACACGGTATTGCCGAATATCGCTCACAATTCCGACCCCGGTTATTCCGACGCGCATCAGATCGTCAGCCTTCATGTTCGTTTCGAACATGCCCGCCATATCTTCTAAAATTGCCAACTGGCCGATTGAATCCATCGCGGATACTTTGCCCATCAAGGAAGTGGCAATGGTTCTTTGTCTGCCGGTTCGGACAAAGTCGGAATCCAAATAGCGGATACGAGCCCAGCCGATTGCCTGAGGACCCGACAGCAACTGGTTTCCTTCGTGTGTCAGATAAGGAACGTTGGTTCCGAACAACTCGTTGTGTTCTTTAATGGTGATGTTTGCATACTTAACCTCACCACTTTTAACATTGATTTCAACGCCGCCGACTATATCGATTATCTTGGACGAGCTGTGAAAATCGAGCATCACAAACCTGCTGATATCAAGTCCGAAATTATCGTTTATCGTATTAATTAAAAGGCCTACACCCCCGTAAGCATAAGCGTGCCCGAGCTTATCCGGCTCGCTTCTTCCGTCAATATGGACCGAACAGTCTCTCATCAGGGAAGTAATTCTAATCGCTTTGCTCCTTTGATCCAAAGATACGACCATAATCGCATCTGCTCGACAAACAATATCATGCGATCCTCTGGAATCGATGCCGAAAACAAGAATGTTTTCAACATTCTTATCCTTTTGGCGAACCTTCTTGATCGGAAAATCGGGATCAACATATACACGTGTATGGCCGCCTTCGATCCATGCGGACTGAGTATTCCCCTCCAGATTGATTGCGTCCAGATTCTCGATGTCGACCGGCTCATATTTCTCCGGATTCACAAACGGAGTAATTACATACTGTACGCTTCCAACGATCTGATACATATAGATGACGACACCCGTACCGAAACCCAGTATTGCAGACAGCAGGAACACAAGAGACTTCAAAAGGAGTCTCCGTTTCTTTTTAACGGGTGATTTCCGACCATATCCGTCCGCATGTCGATTCAATCCGTTCCCGGAATTTGTGACCCGTCGGATAACAGTCGAATCCGCGGAGTATCTGGAGTTATTCAAGAGCATTACCTCATCAAATTTGAAGATTCGACGTTATGATAGCCGATTTTTCAAGAAATAACAATCAATACGATCACAAGGATTTGTGGTTTGTTTTGCCCGAACGTGTGATAGAATGACCAATATAATCACAAAAAACCCGCAAACGAGGTGAAATATGACTTCCATCAACCCTTCTTCCCGCCTGTCGAAAATTCGTTTCATAACAATGTTCATCGCGATGTGTATTGTGATTGGTCCGGTTTCCGCATGCTCCGGAAAATCCGCTGAAACAACTCCCTTTGTTCCCGCGACGACCGTACCGGTCACCACCGCTACACCGACCGAGACAGTTATTCCGGTTACCGAACCAATTGAAACCGAGCCTGCCGCAACCACTTCTTCATCAACCGGATTTCTATTAAATCCGTTTACCGGGATCGCGGATATGGATCCGGAGAACGCCGGTATGCGGTCCGTTGCTATTGTTGTTAATAATCACATTGCCTCCATTCCTCAACGTGGTCTTCACAAGGCTGATGTTATTTACGAGTACGAGACGGAAGGCGGGCAGACGCGTCTGTTGGCCTTATTCGCTGATGTGTCTTCTGTGCCGGAAATCGGTTCGATTCGAAGTGCCCGCGTTGTTTCTTCTCATCTGGCCGCGGGGACCAATTCCCTGTTTATTCATTTCGGATCGAACGCTCGCGTTCCCAGCGAACTCAAGCAGTACGGCATTCAAGATATTGACGGAAATGCAATGTGTGCAAGTTCCGGCCATTCCGTAAAGGGAGACATCACACTGCCTTCCAATCTTTTTTTCTACCGCGATGATAACTGGAAAAGCAAAAGAGCGATAGAGCATACTGCCGTTACCAACGGAAAACTTCTTTTGGGTGCCATTGAATACAAAGGATTTGATATGAATGGCGAAACGCCGGTTCTTTTCCATTTTGTCGAATCTCCATCTCCCTCACTGGCGAACGGCCAGACATGTACGGATCTGAATATTTTCTTTTCGCTGACCAATAAGGATTCGAATTTTATTTACGACAAAGAGATCGCAATGTACGGGAAATATCAATACAACGGGAAAGCTCAGATTGATGAGCTGACTCAGGAAATGATTTATGTCAAGAATGTCTTTGTTTTATTCGCCCGAATCGAGCCGCACGGTGATTCCACGATCGACGCGTATTTGAACGAAGGCGGAGCCGGGTTTTATGTATCCGAAGGCAAATTGATCGAAATCACCTGGAAAAAAGATACACCGAACAACCTGATCGAAGTTTTCGACAAAGAAGGAAATCCGGTCGAAGTCAATGTCGGGAAAAGCTATATCAATATCGTCCGAAGATCAAGGTCGACTCAAACTACATGGGAATAATCTTTGCAATCATCAAATACAGAATATAGACACTAAAGATCGGAGCACTCCGATCTTTTTTTGTTAATAAGCATCAACGCGACGATAATTCTCAAAAATACGAGGACAAACACTCCGCCGAGGATATCGATTAACACATCGGTTATACGTGCTTTTCTGCCCAAAACGAATATTTGATGGTACTCGTCGAGCACCGCGTATAAGACCGTAATCCAAATCGACAGCATCGCGTTGGTCTGAAACGATGATTTCATCTCCGATACGGGTATTTCAACCAACGGGTTGTTCTCAGACACACGTGAAGTTGCCGCGAACGCAAAAAAAGCAAGCGAGGTTAACAATGCGTACTCAAAAAAGTGAGCGGCTTTTCGAATAAATAAAACTGATACTTCCAATCCGAAATTCTGATCCAGAAAGCGGATCATTACATCACTTCTGCTGGAAGATGCAAAACCTGTTTCGGAAGACAGTGCAAAGATGACCCACATCCAAGCGAGAACCATCGCCCAGAGCACAATGGAAAGGAGCAGATAAAGCCAGCGAATTCCTTTTTTCTTCTGCTTTGTTTCTTCCAAGGTGAACTCCTTAATGAATAAAGATGTATATTGTCATTATATCATGATTTATTCTGTTGTTTGGTTTGAGCGCTTGATTGTACCCGCGATTTCTCTTTGGGCATCCTTCTGTGCGATGCTGTCGCGTTTGTCATATTTGGCTTTCCCCTTTGCCAATGCTATTTCCAGTTTCACCTTGCCGTTACGAAAATAACACCGGGTCGGAACAATCGTTAATCCGTCCTGCTTAACTTTGGAATAAAGCTTGATGATCTCCTGTTTATGCATCAACAGTTTACGTATGCGCATCGGGTCTCTGTTGAAACGATTACCGGCTTCATACGGACTGATATGTACACCAACGATAAACATTTCGTTATCCTTGACCTGAACATAACTGTCTTTCAGGTTGATTTTACCCGAACGGATCGATTTCACTTCGGTTCCGGATAAAGAAATGCCCGCTTCATACCGATCCAGTATGAAATAATCATGAAAAGCCTTTCGATTATCCGCTATATTCTTCTCAGACATCTGCCCTTTTTCTCCTGATTATTGCCGCAAAGACGGCTGTGCGTTCAATGATAAATCATCACGAACTCCCTTACAATAGTATAAATATCCGGCAGCCGCAACCATGGCTGCATTATCGGTGCACAGCTCAATCGGCGGATAATACAGTTTGATTTGATTCTGCTCACATGCCCTGATCATGGCCTTTCGAAGCACGGAATTTGCGGAGACCCCTCCTGCCAAGCACAAACGGCGGCAATTCAGGTTCAAGCATGCTTTAATCGAATTTTCGACAAGAACCTCGGAAATCGTTCTGAGATAACTTGCCGAAAAATCACTCACATTGATCTCCTTATTTGCCATAGTCGCCTGATTGATGATATTCAGTGCGGCGGTTTTTAATCCGCTGAAAGAAAAGTCAAACGATTCCGGAAAAAAAGTGCGCGGGAAGGAATAGGCGGAAGAGTCGCCGTCTTTCCCCGCGGCATCCATCTTGGGGCCGCCCGGATATCCGAGACCGATTACTCTGGCAATTTTGTCGATCGCCTCACCTGCGGCATCATCCCGGGTACGGCCGATCACTTCTTTATGACGATCGTCCTGTACGTATACAATTTCTGTGTGTCCTCCCGAAACAATCAAAGCGACATAGGGCTCCGTGAAATCATCATGCACCAGATAATTCGCGGCGACATGAGAATCTATATGTCCGACACCGATCAAAGGTTTCCCGGAAACCTCCGACAAGCCTTTAGCGGAGGATATTCCCACAAGAAGCGCTCCGACTAACCCCGGACCCTTTGTCACGCAAATCGCGTCGATATCGGAAAGGCTCTTACCTGAGACTTCCAACGCCTCGCGAACGCACGGGATAATGGTTTCGACATGCATTCTTGAAGCCAGTTCGGGGACCACGCCTCCGAATGTACTGTGAAAACCGGCTTGTGATGAAATGACAGACGAAAGAACATGGGTCCCGTCGGACACAACGGCGCACGCGGTCTCGTCACATGAGGATTCAATTCCCAGGGTGATGATTTTCATTTCTTCCTCCGGGCAAGATAACCTGCCCTAATCGTTATTGGTAATGAGTGGTTAAAAAATCCGTTATCACTTCTCGGTATCGTTCCGACGCGATGGAATATGCCTCAACGTATCCCGCACCGGTAAATTTCCCAATTGTCGTCGTGCTCGGATGGAGCCTTTCCCGCTCAGAAACTATTTGATCAATAAGCGATGTTTTGACAAAAACATCACGATCACCGTAAAGGATACATACAGGCACGGATGTCCTCGCGATTTCGGAAGCCAGGTTCAGATTGTCACCTTCGCCGGCTGATATTCGTATCGCATACGGTATCGAAAACTGAGTAATAAAGCCTAGAGCAAATTCGGTCTTGGCAATCGGACGGATATAATCGTCGGACATTTTAGCCGGGGAATCGAGAATTAATCCGGCTATATAGCTTCCGTCAAACGGTAAGTTCTTAATGGATTCACTGACATTTTGATACGGTTCATCGCTTTGTGGAAGCTTATTCATTGCGATCAACGCTGACGAACAACCGGAACCGATTCCGTAAAGAATCACGTTTGTCGTTACCGAAATTTTACGGACGTGATCAATCGCTCCGATTACGTCCTTCCATTCCATGTAACCATAACCGGTGGTTATCCCCTCCGATTCCCCGCTGTTTCTCTGGTCGAAAAGAAAAACATTGAATCCTTGCCCGAGAAAATCACGTACCAAATCGACGGTCTCCACTCTGAACGGCATGCGGTTTGAACCTGTGCCGTGAACAAGGATAACGGTACTTTTGGGGTCTTGTGCCTTAAAAAACCACCCGGAAAGATTAGTCTGTTTGTCAAAGGATTTGAAACTCGTCGGAGAGTATGGCGGCAGAATATTCGACGGGATATTTGCGATTTCGGTCTTTTCTGCCTTCATCAGAGTATTCGCACTGGCTGCAGTAATCATTATGAACGCAATCAACGCAACAGCAATCACGCTCAAAACCTGAGCGAGCCTCACAACCAGCTTCTGAACCGGAATTCTTGCACCCGGCCGCTTCGTTAAACCCTGTGACATATTCGCCTTTCGAGGCTAAAGCATCCTCTTTTTTCTCAAGATATAAACGGCAATGAAAGCTCCCACACAGCCCAGCGCAAGCACAATAAAGAATGGTCCGGAATTAGTCGAAAAATCGTCCGACCAAGGCATCGGCACATTCTGCCCGAAAAAGCTGGAAATAACGGTCGGAACGGATAGAGCAATCGTCGCCGCTGCCAGTATTTTCATGATCAGGTTCATGTTGTTGTTAATGATCGAGGCGTAAGCATCCATCGTGCCGTTCACGATTGATGCGTAGATATCCGCCATCTCACGAGCCTGCTTATACTCGATGATAACATCCTCCAAAAGATCTTCATCATCTTCGTACTGCTTGACGACACGGCCCCGCATCAATTTTTCAAGAACCGCCTCGTTAGACTTCAGGGATGTAGAGAAATAGACCAATGATTTCCCGAGCTCCATCATCTTGTAGAGATCGGTGTTGCTGATCGATTTGGCCAATGCGCGCTCGGAAGACTCCAACGATTTGTCCATGTATCTTAAGAGCTTTAAATAATCCTTGGCAACCGCCAACAAAATCTGAATAGCAAAACGGGTCCTGTAGTTCACGATGAAATCACGAACTCGATTTTCAATGAAAGTATCCAAAATACTTGTTTGGCGCAGTGATACGGTCAGGAGGTGCCGCCGGGTAATAATAATGCCTAACGGTCCCGTCTCATATCTTACATTTGCTTCATCCTTGCGCGTACAGGGAATGTCGATAATGATCAGGACATCTCCGGTATCCTCATCAAGGTCGATTCTCGGTCTTTCTTCTTCATCCAATGGATACCGAAGAAATTCCGGGGGGATTTGAATGGTATCTTCCACCAGTTTTATTTCCTCTTCGGTGGGAGCAACCATATTGATCCAGCAATCATCTCGGATTTCATCAATGCGTTCAAGGTGATTCACCATCTTTTCTTTGCCGGATACGGTCTGCTTGGTATGAAAAAACTCGATCATTTTGCTCCCTCCTTTCGAAAATAATCAACACATGAATAATGCGCAAAAAATCGATGCAAGTAAATGAACATGCTTGCATCGTATATCTCTTCTATTCTACCACCGGCAACGCGAGGAATAAAGACCCGAAAGCGCAAAAAGGATCGCATTACTGTCCGGTAGAACCGAATCCGCCTTCTCTGTTCACACCGATCCCGTCCAGCGAATCGACCGGACAAAAGTTCACTCTTTCCGTCTTCGCGCATACCATCTGCGCGATTCGGTCACCTTTGCGAATCAAATAAGGTCCCTTCGGATTGCCCTTCGAAGAAGTATCATACAGGATATCTTCGTGGTATTCCTGTTCGGGACTGGCATTATGCACGATCACGCGTATCTCATCCCGAAAGCCCGAATCAATCGTACCGGGGCTATTGGGTATTCGTAGCATCGTGTGAAGGGAAAGCCCGCTTCTCGGACGAATTTGTAGTTCATAACCCTCAGGTATCGCTACGGATATCCCGGTAGGCACCGCAACCGTTAAGCCGGGTTTGATCACGACATCCTCGGATGCGTAGACATCCATCCCCGCATCGTTGTCGTGTGCATAGGCAGGCATCCGAGCCTCGTCACTCAGCAATTTAATGAAAATTTTCTGCGACATATTATTCTCCAATCTCTTGGGTTTTCTTAATTTCGATAACGGGTAATTATTTCTGCGATCCGCTCCGTTGATTCATCCGAAACTCTTATTGTTTGAATCATATCAATTTTCATCGTTTTCAACAAATTTATAAATGAATCACTGCGTTCGTGTTTCCTCGGCCCGAAAAGTTCCGACACGCAAAACTCCGGGTGATATAGAAGAAACGTCCTCAGTGGATTGTCGCGAAAAGAGCCGACGATCGAAAATGGATAACGGGCGCATGTGTGACAGTCGGGTTTATTTTGGCCCAGCGGACAAAACATGGATTGCGTCCATTCGACCGGACCGTAGCGGCAGACAAATAATGGGATTCCGTTGATAAAGGAGCGTGACTTTGAAATGACGGAAACAGCTTTTTCATCCGATAATTCTTCGGAAAGGAAAAAACCCGCCGGCCGGTCTTTTACGATTTCCCGCAGAGATTCAGAGTTGAAAATATTCGCCTGGTGAGAAAGGACATACCGGAAATCGCCATTGTACCTTCCGGAACCGATCACCGCACGAAATGATCCTTGAAACCTTTGTCGAAACGCCGACACGACAGTGCCGATCCATGCGGACTGTGAATCACCGTATGCCCCGGGAATTCTTATGAAGATACCCGCATCCGGATTATTGCGGATCATCTCCCCGATTCTGTTGACAGCACTTTCTTCAGCGACATCGTAAACAGAGAAAATATACAATTCGGAAGCGTCATAAAGAGCCCCCCGACTCATTTTCAGACTGATGTATTCAATCGCGGTTAAACATCGCGCCATGCCGCCGGGGAATTCATGAAGATCCATACTCCCCGCTTGTCCCGTTGCAGCATCCGCAGAGGAAACGGCTGACCTGCGATTGCTAAGCAAATCCTCAACAACGGCTGATTCCAGGGAAGACAAAATATCTCTTCTCAGCCGGTTAATAAAAGAAACCGGTACGCGAAGCGACAAACCTTCGCCGATATAGACGTTTTCTAATCGAAAAGGAGTATTTGCGCTACGTGAAAACTGTTCCGAAATGCGGCCTTCAGAGATCGGAGGTCCCGAATAATCCGCCGGTAAGACATAATCTGTGTTCACCGAATACGATCGATCGAAAAGGTCCCTGATTTCGGCGGTCACACGTACTGTGTCGTCTTCATGACCGGGCTTTTGCTCCAGTCTGATGTCGACCGACGTTCTGCTTTCAATGTTATCTGTTCCCGGAAGATTGTCGAAAAAAGCCTTGCGAGCAAGAAAAACATCCATACCCGGTTTAAGACGAGTAAGCGAATCCGGATGAAGTCCTTTGAGGAAAATCGATTGATTCTCATAACGCAGTTTACCGATCGGGAAACTTGCCGCTTCTTGATTTGCTTGTCGAACGGAAACAACGTCTCCGGGCGCCAGGTCGATCGAATCATTTGTCGACAATTCCAGTGTACCTGTCATCGGTGCTAAATCGCGAACTTCTCCGATCCGGATTCCAAATTTACCGGCGTATTCGCCGGCCGCGAGATCCGACCGTCTGTCCGAGATATACCCGCAAGTGAACTTTCCGCCGCGGTTAAATGCCAAAAGCAAATCATCATTCAGGCGCTTCGATTCTTCCTGCGAAATCGTTTTTCCTGCGAACGAAGCATCTATAATAAACCGATATGCACGAACAACGGTTCTGACATAATCCGGATCCCGCATTCTTCCCTCAATCTTGAAACAGTGGACCCCGATACGGATCAATTCGTCCAGTAATGGCATTGCCGATTGATCACGGAGAGAGAATAATCGCCCTTTTCGCAGTGTGCCTCCCTCAGATGAAAAGATCTCATACTCTTCTCTGCACGGTTGCGCACATTGCCCGCGATTACCGCTGCGCTCTCCCGATCCGTTCATTGCGCTGAAAAGACAAAGACCGGAATGAGATACGCACAAGGCACCGTGAATAAAGACCTCGCTCTCAATGTTGTTTTGTTTTCCTTCATTGACACGTGTCTCGATCTGGTCAAGAGAAAGCTCCCGGGGAAGAATGATTCTCGATATTCCCAGTTCATTCGCACGATGATAATCATTTATGCGGAAAAGGTTCATTTGTGTGCTTGCATGCATCGGGAGATCCGGCAGGCTTTCCCGAATCCTTGAAATAAGACCGGGATCTTGTACGATGACCGCCTGAATTCCGATTTGATAAGCGGAAATAACCAACTCCGTCGCGAAGGATAACTCATCATCCGAAAGAAGCGTGTTCAGAGCCAAATAAACTCGAACTCCTCGCGGGTAACAATACCGGATCGCATCTTCTAACTCATGCAGGGTTAGATTCTGTGCCCTTGCCCTGGCATTCCATTCTCTGACTCCGACATATACGGCGTTCGCACCCGCTTCAACCGCGGCATACACTGATCGAAGTTCTCCCGCCGGTGCCAATAACTCAGGAGTCGTCATCCTGTTCCTCCGTTTCAAATACGAACAGGAGTTCTTCGAGAGGGAGCTTAGCCTCATCCACGGATACGTCGTTTGTTTGCTCCTCGTTATCTCGTGCTCTGGCCATATCTCTGAGCCTTAACACTTCCTTCTTCAGTTCCCAGTTGATTTCCCTTTGCTTAAGATAATCATCTTTGCAAACATCCATGCGTTCCGTAATTTCCTCTGCGTGAGCGCTGAGTTCCAAGCGATTCTTCTCTGATCGATTCAGTTGATCAACCGCATTCAGCAAAGCAAGTATCAGGACGTTTGTCATGGCCATACCGGGGTTGTTTTCGCGAATCGACTCGACAATGCGATCCGCTTTCTCTGCTACCGCGCGGATATAGGCTTCGCCATCATGGTCCGGAGCCGAGATCATGTGCTGCATACCACCGATGTGAACAATCACTTTGGTTTGCTTGGAAGGTTCGTTCGGAATGGAGCTCACTGGCTCCTCCGCTTTATATCTTTGTGTATACTCGACGATTTCAGCAGGGCTTTGGTCATCCTGCTTCTTGACGGCAGGCTTAACGATACCCGGCCAATTCGAGTACTTCTTAAATAGATTTTCCGAGTTGCTGTGATACTCCATAACATCACCCCATATCAACGGCTCAGTGATTTCATTGTATCAGATGTCGGTCCGAAGCAACTCGAAAAGCTCCGCAAAATCGGAAGCTGTGAGCGTCTCGGCCCTTGCTGTAATCTGAAATCCGCGGTTTTCCAGAAAAGCTTTTGTTTTTTCCGAATTCATAACCCGATCCGGATTGGAATTCATAACGTTCAGCAAAGTTTTCCGCCTAAGGCTCATCGCCTCTCTTACGAAATTGACATATCCCGGTACGAGAGCCCTTTGTCCTTCATTTCCGGAAAATCGAACCACCGTTGAATTCGTATGCGGAGAAGGATAAAAGCAATTCGACGGTACGTTAAACAATTTCTCTTTTTTTCCGTATGCGGAAGTGATAACGGAAAGAGCTCCGTAGGATTTGGTTGACGGAGAGGCAAAAATGCGGTCACACGCGTCTTCTTCCACCATAAACACCATGGTGTCCGCATCCGGGTAATCTTCAATCAGTTTATATATGATTGGCGTCATCTGGTTGTACGGCAGGTTGGAAATCACCGTACCCGGCATACCGATGTTTTCGATAACGGTCGAGGGCTGAACATCCAGAAAGTCCCGGTTCAATATTCTACAGGTTTCATTGTCCGAGAATCGGTCATTTAAATAGCCGGCAAGAACAGGATCAATTTCAATCGCAAGAGTCTGAGCCGCTGTTTGAACAAGCTTATCGGTCACTGCTCCGATACCCGGACCGATTTCAAGCACCGATGAACCCGGAGAAATTCGAGCTGCCTCCACAATTTGCTTAACAACCGATTCGTCGCACAAAAAGTTCTGTCCCCATCTTTTTCGGGCAGAAATACCTAAACCGGACAAAATATCCAGAGCTTCTTTGTGCGTCATCCGATAAAATACCTGACCCCGGACTCGAATAATCGTTGATCCTTATTACCGGGAATGTTTTTGCCGACATGTTTTCCGTACCGTTCGTTATGACTCATTTTCCCGTATATCCTTCCGTTCAAAGCCAGAATACCTTCTATAGAGCATGCTGAACCGTTCGGATTGAAGTCAGTTTCCATTGTCGGATTTCCAAGGTCGTCCACGTAGACCGTGGCTACGGAGCCTGATCTGAACAACTGCTCAAGCGTTGCTTCCGGCGCAACAAATCTTCCCTCCCCGTGAGAAACCGGTACGGAAAATATATCACCCTCCCGACACATCTCCAGCCATGGAGAACGAGTCGAAACGACACGCGTTGAGACATAAACGGATTGATGTCGTCCGATATGGTTGAATGTCAGGGTTGGGCTGTCCGGACCGGATTCCGTGATTTGGCCGTGAGGCAGAAGCCCTACCTTAACCAACGCCTGAAAGCCGTTACATATACCGAGCATAAGGCCGTCCCTCTGAGTCAGAAGCTTGCGAACGGCTTCGGAAACATTCGGATTAAAAAGTGCCGCAACAATAAACTTTGCGGAGCCTTCCGGTTCGTCACCTCCCGAAAAACCGCCGGGTAACATGACCATCTGGGCTTGATTGATTCGATCCTTCATCGCCGATAATGACTCGACAATATCTGATGCATTACGGTTTCTGATCACCATGACATCCGCATGAGCACCGGCAATTTCGAACGCTCTTGCCGCATCGTATTCGGTATTCGTGCCGGGGAAAACGGGAATGAACACGGTTGGCTTAACGGTTTTGAGAATACTTGGAGCTTTGTATTCCTCGTTCGCGGAAATGGAACCGTACGGACAAAGCGATTTCTCGACTTTTCGTGTCGGAAATATCGGCTCCAATTTACCCTCGTATGCTTCCTTTGCTTCATCCAAAGATACAATGACATCTCTCCATGCTATCATCCCGGATTCATTCGTTTTTCCGAGGTACCGCCCGCCGACGGACTCGATCTTCTCAACCGCATTACCGTCGCGAACCGATAGAATGACACATCCGAGTGTCTTGGAAAACAGCGATTCCACACTCCATGAGTCGTCAAAGGTGAATCCGACTTTGTTACCGAAACACATCTGAGCAACTCTTGTGGCGATACCCGAAGAACGTACAACTGCGGCGGTAATAATTTGACCTCTTTCCTGCATTTGCCCGATTGCCTTAAACACACGAATGACATGATCCTTCTTATATGTGGCTTTATCGGACCGGGCAAGTCGGATTACGTATAATTTCTCGCCGGGTACCGAAAGAACCGCAGATACGGCTTTACCGGCAGCCATTGTCGCGACCGCAAAAGATACCAGTGTCGGGGGAACATGGATATCACGAAAACTTCCCGACATACTGTCCTTCCCTCCGATCGAAGGAGTGCCGTAATCCAGTTGCGCCCTAAAAGCTCCGAGAAGAGCCGCAGTCGGTTTTCCCCAGGACTCTCGTGTCGTCAATCGCTCAAAATACTCTTGAAATGTTAGTCGGGCTGTGAAAGGATCCGCGCCGATGACCGCAAGTTTTAACAGGGAATCGACAACCGCGTGATATGACCCGTGGTATGGGCTCCATTCCGAAAAATACGGGTCAAAACCGTACGTCATAACGGAAGCAGTATTCGTTTCGCCGTCCGAAACGGGAATTTTACATATCATCCCCTCTTCGGGCGAAGATTGATATTTACCGCCATACGGCATGAAAACCGTAGCGGCGCCGATCGTCGAATCAAAACGCTGAACCAGTCCCTTTTGTGAACATGCGTTAACGGACGAAAGCGTGTTCACGAGTGAGGAATGGAAATCATCGTTATTTACCGATATTCCCGGCGAATCCGGGTACACCGAACTCATATCCGGGGGAACAACGGTAACCGATGAATAAGCGGGTGCCCCGTGTGTGTCGATAAACGATCGCGGAAGATCAACAATCACCTTATTTCGCCACCGCATCACCATATGCGGTTTCTCCGTGACAGAGGCAACCACTGTCGCTTCGAGGTTCTCCGCCGCGGCTTCCACAAAAAACCGTTCAAGATCAGACCTCTTAATGACAACAGCCATCCGCTCCTGCGACTCTGAAATCGCAAGTTCAGTACCGTCCAGCCCTTCGTATTTCTTGGGCACAAAGTCGAGGTTAATGTCGATTCCGTCTGCGAGCTCTCCGATCGCAACCGAGACTCCGCCGGCACCGAAATCGTTGCATCGGATAATCATTCGCGAAACCTCAGGTTTCCGGAACAGGCGCTGAATTTTTCTTTCCGTGGGGGGATTACCCTTTTGAACCTCGGCACCGCAACGAATAACCGAAGTCTCATCATGAGCTTTTGACGAACCGGTTGCGCCGCCGATTCCGTCACGTCCGGTTCTTCCTCCGATCAATACAACAATGTCGCCATCTTCCGGCTTTTCGCGCACGACATGGGACAACGGCGCCGCGCCGATCACCGCGCCGATCTCCATCCTCTTGGCAACATATCCGGGGTGGTATAACTCCTCGACCAAACCGGTCGCCAGGCCGATCTGATTACCGTATGAACTGTAGCCCGCCGCAGCGGTTCGAACAAGCTTCTTCTGAGACAGTTTGCCGGGCAGAGTATCGGAAACGGGAACTGTCGGATCGCCGGCCCCGGTCACTCTCATGGCTTGATAAACATAAGATCGCCCGGAAAGCGGATCACGAATCGCGCCGCCCAGACAAGTTGCGGCACCTCCGAACGGCTCGATTTCGGTCGGGTGGTTGTGTGTCTCGTTTTTAAACATCAGAAGATAGTCCTCGTTTAGTCCGTCAACGTCAACCTTGATTTTTATCGAGCAGGCATTAATTTCCTCCGATTCATCCAGATCCCGAAGCTTTCCCTCCGCATTTAATCGTTTCATTGCCATCGTCGCCAGGTCCATCAGGCAGACCGGTTTCTGATCGATTCTCTCGCCGTAAATCATTGTCCTGCTGGCTTCGTACTCTTTATAAGTCTCGGATAACTCGCGTGATATATCCGAGTCGCCTTCAATCCGTACTTCATTCAGTTTGGTCAAAAAAGTCGTATGACGGCAATGATCGGACCAATATGTATCCAAAACCCGGATCTCGGTAATCGTCGGGTCCCTTCCGATATCCAAAAAGAAATCCCTGGTAAAAACCAGGTCATCGACGGACATCGCCAATCCCATCTCGGATAGAAGCGTTTGAAGTGACAACTCATCCATCGAGATAAATCCCTTGATCGTCTCAATATCATCGGGCAGAGTCAGCGAATCTTCCAGCGATTCCGGCTTCCGCAATTCGGCGGATCTGGCTTCGACGGGGTTGATCAGATATCCGGCAATTTTCTGCTTCTGCTCATCCGTTAAAGAGCCGTAAAAAACATAGAGTTTGGCGGTGCGGACCTTCGGCTGATCCTTTTGTGTAATGATCTGAATACACTGCGCCGCTGAATCAGCCCGTTGATCGTATTGCCCGGGAAGCGATTCGACCGCAAGAATATGACAGGCATCGGAAAGATCTACGGATTCGTCGTACACATAGTCTACCGGCGGTTCGGAAAAAACAATATTTCTGGCCTGCTTGTACTCGGCGTCATTGATGCCGGACACATCATACCTGTTTATGACCCGAACCCTTTCTACCGTCTGAACGGACAGATCCGATCGGACGTCCTTACATATCTGTTCCGCCTCGACCGCATATTCCGGCTTTTTCTCCGAAAAAACCCGATAGACGATAGTCCGACTCATAATTCAACCTCCGCGATCTTTATTTGATGTCTCCGGATAACTTCAGAAGCCATTCTGATTGTGTCTTCAAGAATCGTTTGAGTCCATCGGCCGACAGTGAACCGTGATTTAACCGGGCCATATCATACAAGTGCAAGCAGAGTTTATGAAGTTCTTCTTTCTCTTCGGCAGTCTCCTTTAAGGTTTGAAGCCGGATGATGAGGGGATGGTCCGAATTGACCACCAGATCACTTTTTTCCGGAAACATTGAATCCAGATCCTGATATGGGTCATCCTCCCCCGGTTTTCTCATCTTTTCGAACTGCTTCTTCATCTCTTGCATACGACGAGCCTCTTCGGTTTCTCGAATGAAAACCGGAAGCTGTTCCGCGCCAAGAGAGATCAATGAGACATCCAGTTTATCGTCGCCGGTGGCGCTCCTGAACAGATCGCGAAGAGCTTCCTGCTCAACCGCGGGTCCTGCTTCACCGGAAAGTTCTGCATCGACCCGCATGAATCGATTCTGCGGATTCTTGTATTCCATGAAGGAAATGAAATTGGGGTCGATTTCATCCGAGAGAATGACAACCTCAAAGCCTTTCTCCCTGCTGATGTCTACATAGGTCGCCTGACGATCCGGATCCCGGGTATAACGAATACTGTCTTTATCTGTCAGCAGTTCGCCGTACGTCTTATAACTGCCGTCGACGGTCTTAAAAAGGAGGACATCCTTTGCCTTTTCATAGAATTTATCCTCTTTCATCATCCCGTATTTCACGAAAACGCCGATATCCGACCAATAGGACTCATATGCGGAACGCTCGTGTTTCATGATCTCCGAGAGTTTATCGGACACCTTGCGAATGATGTGTGTCGAAAGCTTCTTCACGTACTCATCCTGCTGAAGCGCCGATCTTGAAACATTCAGGGGAAGATCCGTACAGTCCAGACAACCGCGAAGCAAGAACAAGAAATCCGGAATAATTTCTTCAATGTTATCCGCGACAAACACCTGTTGATTATAGATCTTGATTCTGCCCTCGAGTGTTTGGTAAATGTTATCTGTTTTGGGGAAATACAGGATACCCTGAAGTTTAAACGGATAATCGAGATTCAGGTGAATCCAGAAAAGAGGGTCCCGGACATCGGGGAACACATCGTGGTAGAAAGAGATATAATCACTTGTCGTACAATCTTTGGGCGCCTTCGTCCACAGCGGCTCCTTGGGATTGATCCGTTCCGGTTCGTAGACCGACTCCGAGTATTCTTCATTCTTCTCGGAAGCTTCAGCTGCCTTCTCTTTTTCCCTTTCAGTGCTTAATTCCTGCTGTTCCAAGTCACGGAAAAACAGCGGGTATGGAATATAAGAGCAGTATTTTTTCAGAATTTCTTTCGTCTTTAATGCGTCGAAAATACTCGCGGCTTCTTCTGACAGATACAGCGATATCGTCGTTCCGCGATCCGTTCGGGAAGACGGCGAGATCGTGTACTCCATTCCGTCCTCCGATTCCCATTTAACGGCATTTTCGCCGTCAACAAACGACTTTGTTTCAATCGAAACCTTATCCGCAACCATAAAAGCTGAATAAAAGCCAAGTCCGAAATGACCGATTATCCCGCTGTCATCAGAGCTCTGCTCTTTGTATTTTTCGACAAAATCCATCGCTCCCGAGAAAGCAATCTGATTGATATACTTATCAATTTCTTCTGCCGTCATTCCGATTCCGTTATCGGAAAACGAAAGGCACGAATTCTTGGCGTCAAATGTAACATCAATTCGAAAAGCTCCTTCGGTAAGGCTTCCCGCCTCACCTAAATCAATAATTCGTTTCATTTTTGAAATAGCATCCGCCGAATTTGATACCAACTCCCGAACAAAAATATCATGGTCCGTATAGAGCCATTTTCGAATGATCGGAAAGATGTTTTCGGTTGTTACTGTCACTTTTCCGGAACGGGTTGTCATAGAATCAGCCTCCTTGAAATAGTTATTATTGCCCCGGCTCAACGGGGATCCGCCTGGTGTCAATGTATTGCTCTAAGATCCGCATGTAAGCTTCCGATATCCGGATAAGGGATTGATTCTCGGAAGAAAGGAAACGCTCATCGTCGATGGAAGCGATCGGGAGGATATCAAAAGGAGAACTGGTCACAAAAACCGCCGTGTCCGCCAGAGCGAAAGACGGATCATCTCTCATCTTTGATATTTCGTCAAGAGAAAATGTCCGCTCTTCATAATGAAGACTCGCCTCACTTAATGCTTTCATAACATATTTTCTGGTAATTCCGATGAGGATCGTCGATTCCGGTGGAGAATAAACAGTATCCCCGTGCAGAACGAAAAAGTTCGATCGGCTCCCTTCGGTAATTTTACCATCCGAATTTACCAATATAACCTCATATGGAATCCCGTAAGAGGTTCGGTCGTTCAACCTCTCGGCTACCGCCGTCTTATAGTCTCCCCGAAAAACCTTGATCTGCGGCTCTACACGCTCCCATTCAAGCGTCGCCGCAACGATGCCCTTTTGAAAAAGGCAGGGATCTGGATAAACGGCATCGGACAAATGAACGACCGATGTATCTCTGGTCAATACAATCCGCAAATTGCCGTCGGATCCTTCCGCCTGATCCCGAATCAGTTGTTCCGCTTGCTCATATATGAGTTCCGAGTCAAAATCAAATGCCTCCTTGGCCATGACCGATCGGTACAGTCGAAGCATATGATCCTCGAAAAACACCATCACATAATCACGAAAACGAATCGACTCGTAATAGATCGTATCCTCAACGGGACTCATCAGAAGTTTTCCCGTCTCGGAACCATAATGAATTTTTTCACCGTTACATATACAATACTCACCCTTCGGGCGCTCAATAATCGGAAACGACATAATTCTCCTTCATAATCGGTTAACGGAATTTCACAGACGTACCGACGACGTTCTGCGGAGTCATTTATGATTTTACCCTACCAATATGAAAGCGTAAAGCGATTATATTTTCCGAAAATGCACAAATATGCAGATCTGAACTTGCCGCTTGTATTGTTGCTATTAGAATACTAAAATATTGATGTTGACTCCGTCCGAATCATCTGCTACAATTCTTATATTTATACGTTCATTTTTATATTTATGCATTTTGGAGGCATTATGGCTAAGGAAAAAATTCTACTCGCTTATTCCGGAGGACTGGACACTTCAATCATCATCCCGTGGCTTCTTGAGCACTATGATTGCGAAGTGATCGCAATGGCAGGCGAAGTCGGTATTGGTATTGACAAAGAATTCCTGATCAAGAAAGCGATTGATTGCGGTGCTTCCGCCTGCTTTGTCGAAGACATCAGCGAGGAGTTTATCACCGACTATATTTACCCCACATTGAAAGCCGGCGCGATTTATGAGGGCAAGTATCTTCTTGGCACATCCTTCGCCCGCCCCGTTATTGCCAAAAGGATGGTCGAAATTGCCAAGCGCGAAGGCTGTACCGCCATCGCGCACGGTTGTACCGGAAAAGGAAACGACCAGGTTCGCTTCGAACTCACAATCAAGGCGCTCGCACCTGAAATGAAGATCATTGCTCCTTGGAGAATTTGGGATATCAAATCACGTGACGAGGAGATTGATTACGCGATGGCAAGGAATATTCCAGTTCCGGTCACCAAGGAAGCCAATTACTCGATGGATGAGAATCTTTGGCATCTTTCGCACGAAGGAATGGATCTGGAAGATCCGGCCAACGAACCGAACTACAGTAAGATACTGAAGTTGATGAAATCACCGGAAGAGGCTCCGGATCAACCGTCTTACGTGACGGTATCATTTGAGGCGGGAATTCCGAAGCGGATCGACGGTAAAGAATACGCTCCCGTCGATCTGTTGAAGAAGCTGAATCAGGTCGCCGGTGAAAACGGAGTCGGAATCGCCGATATGGTTGAGAATCGCCTCGTCGGGATGAAATCACGAGGAGTCTATGAAACTCCGGGCGGAACGGTTCTTTATGCCGCTCATCGGGAGCTTGAGCTTCTGACTCTTGATCGTGATACCCTTCATTATAAAGACTTGGTCGCACAGCGCTTTGCCGAGTTGGTGTATTACGGTCAGTGGTTCCACCCTTTACGCGAGGCCTTGTCTGCTTTTGTCGATCAAACACAGAAAACGGTAACCGGAGATGTCCGTCTGAAACTCTATAAGGGCAATTGTATGCCCGCCGGGACCGTTTCTCCTTACTCTCTCTACGATGAAGCAATCGCGACATTCTCTGCTGATGATGTATATGACCAAAGTGACGCGACAGGATTTATCAATTGCTTCGGGCTTCCGATGAAAGTCGTCGCTAAAATGAAAATGAAGAATGACCTACAAGACTGAAAAGAGGTGGAATTTTGGCCAAATTGATGTGGTCCGGCCGTTTTAAGAAGCAACTGGACTCAACAGTGAACGACTTCAACTCCTCCCTTCCTTTTGATTCTCGGATGTTTGCCGAGGATATTAATGGTAGTGTTGCGCATTGTCATATGCTTTTTAAGCAAGGGATCATCTCCGAGTCCGATGCCGAACTGATTGAGAACGGTCTGGCCGGAATTCTCAGCGATATCGAAAACGGCAAACTGACATTCGAATCTGATGCCGAAGACATTCATATGTATATCGAGGAGGAACTCACGAAGCGGATCGGAGATGCCGGCAAGCGGCTTCATACCGGAAGAAGCCGTAACGACCAGGTTGCACTGGATCAGCGCTTGTATTCAATCAACCGGATCAAGGGTATTCGCACGATGATCCTCAACCTCCACCACACTCTGGTCGGACGCGCGAAGGAAAACTTGACCACCTATATGCCCGGATACACACATCTTCAGAGAGCACAGCCGATTACGGTCGCCCATCATCTGAGCGCATATATCTCAATGTTGGAACGCGACGTCGGTCGTATCGACGATGCGGTTCGCAGAGCGTGCATATCTCCTTTGGGATCCGGTTCAATGGCCGGTACCACTTATCCGTTGGATCGCGAATCGGTCGCAATGGAACTCGGACTGAACGGGGTCACACGCAACAGTATGGACGGTGTCGCAGACCGGGATTTCGCGATTGAATTGGTCGGGGCTTTGTCGATCTTAATGATGCATCTGTCCCGTTTTTCGGAAGATATAATCTTGTGGGCCAGTCAGGAATTCGGATTTGTCGAACTGGATGACGCCTACTCGACCGGATCTTCCATCATGCCCCAGAAGAAAAATCCGGATATAGCGGAGTTGACCCGCGGGAAGACCGGCCGGGTTTTCGGTGATCTCATTGCTCTTTTGGTGATCATGAAAGGGCTTCCGATGACTTATAACAAGGATATGCAGGAAGTTCAGGAGGCACTTTTTGATGCTCTCGACACACTACAATCGGTCCTTCCGCCGTTTACCGGAATGGTTCAAACGATGAAGTTCAAAGAACAGAGATTGCTGGACGCGGCCAAGGGCGGTTTCTCAAACGCGACAGATTTGGCGGACTATCTGGTCCGTAAGGGTCTGCCCTTTCGGGACGCCCATGAAGTTTCCGGGAAATTGGTCAGCTATTGCATCGAACGTTCCATTGCCTTAGATGACGTGGACATAACCGTTTTACGGGGATTTTCGGATCTTTTCGAGAAAGATGTCTACGATGCGATCGCCATTCGGACATGCGTTGAGAACCGCAACATCACCGGCGCACCCTCGCCATCAGCGGTTGAAAAAGAACTGAAGCAAATGGAGAAATTCCGTTAATCCGTTCCCTTATCTATTGAGAAGGCAGTTATCGATCGTTATCGTCGAAAAGCTCGCCTTCTTTTTTTGTCCATTCCGCGGCCTCGTCTTCCAAACCGAGCGCGCGCAACGCATCTACCTTTCCGCGAATCGCATCCGGAAAGTCATCCTCGATCTCGAGCGCCCTCTCGTACCATGCCAAGGCATCTTCCGGAAGCGACTGTGACAGCAACGAATTCCCTTTCGTTACCATAGCACCGACATGCAGAGGATCCAGTTCCAGAGCGCGATCAAGAAGGGCGTTTGACGTTTCATAGTCACCTTTGAAGTAATACACAACGCCCATACTGCAGACTACATCGGCAAAATCCGGGGCGATATTGAGTGCCTGTTCCAGGAGTCGAAGACATTCGTCATCGTTACCATTCATGTGTTCGACGTAGGCCAGTTCGTTGAGAGCGATCGGATTATCGGGCTCAATCGCAAGCGAACGTTTTAACCATTTGACTGCGTCAATGACGTGATTCTCCCTGATTTCAAGCATTCCAAGAAGTACAAACGCTGACGCCGAATACGGATCCAGAGAAAGGCATTTTCTGCAATATTTTCTGCATTCATTCACATATCCGGTCATGAAATATACATCCGCCAATTCGCGAAAAAGATCCGCGTCGACCGGCGAGATACGAACCGCCTGAACAAGGCAGTTCATCGCATCGTAAGCTTCACCGATCATAACAAGAGCCTTGCTCTTTCCACGCATTGCGTCAACGCTTTGCGGGTCACTTTCAATCGCGCGATTAAATGAAAGGATCGCTTCCTCGTATTGTTGGTCATTTAAATATGAAAAAGCCAATGCGATATGTCCGAGTGGAGATGTCTCGTCACATGAAGTAGCAATAAGTGCCGACTTCTGAGCCTCTTTGTACTTCTCTTCCATATAAAAAAGATTGGACTGAAAACAATGTGTCTCAAAATCGGTGGGATTATCTTGAAGCAATTGATCGCAGATTTCGTGCGCCCCCCGCAGATTTCCCGCACGGCGCAAGTACCGCGCTTTCCATTTCATGAAGTCAGTGTTATTCGGATGACGCCCGATCAGGAGCATCAGCCATTCATAACCGGTCTTGTAATCCTCTTCCGTATCAAAAAAAGACAGAGCGATCATCTCGTAAATAAACGGATTTGCCGCGATTTCCCCGGAAATGCACCGGTTCTCCCATTCTTCAGCCAGAAGGATTATTTTCCCGGTCAATTTTTGATCCATCAGGCGATAGAATCTCGCGCGATATTCGATCCGATTAAGATAACCGGACGACAGACCTCTTCTGCGGCATATTCTCAAATCTTTTGACAACGATTCTTTGGAACGGACCCGTTCAGACCTCATCTGCAGAAAGGCGTACAGACGAAAAACTCTGCACCATTTCCGTGCTAATTGAACGTCCAGTTTGCGAAAAGGATCGGTCGGCAACCGACCGGATTCAATATCTCGGACCGTCTGATTGATCCGTTCAATCATCTCTTCTTCCTGCTCTGAAAATTGATCGGCTTCACGAAGGACAACGAACTCTTCCAATTGAAACAAAAGCCGCAGTGTATATGGAATTCTTTTCGATTCGGTCTGCCCGTCCGACGAAGATAGAGCCTCGATATGAAATGCCTTCATCAGATCGATTTCCGCAATTGCACCGGCGTTTCCGTCGGTTTCGGACCAATTGTGATCCTCCGCAATAATGTGACCGACCTTCTTGGAAACCAAATAGAACCCGTAATAGGGCGAATCGATCAGAGTCTGCGGATATTCCGCCTCTTCCTGATTATCGAAAATGATCGTGTCATAATTATATTCCGCCGCCAGATATTCCGGCTTCTCGTTTTTCACGTCCCGGCTTCTCCTAATTCTTCATGCTGTGGATCGGTGCCGGGATTCTCCCGCCTCTGTCGATAAACGCTTTGCATGATGAAGTATTCACTTTCATAATCGGCGCGCTTCCGAGAAGTCCGCCGTATTCCACAAAATCACCGATCGTCTTTCCGGGAACCGGAATAACACGAACGGCTGTGGTTTTATTGTTAAAAGTTCCGATTGCCATCTCGTCCGCAATCATTCCGGAGAGGATTTCGGGTGGTGTATCGCCCGGCACGGCGATCATATCCAGTCCGACAGAACAAACGCAGGTCATCGCTTCCAACTTCTCGAGGGAGATCATGCCTCGCGTCGCAACATCGATCATTCCTTCGTCCTCAGACACGGGGATAAAGGCTCCGGACAATCCTCCGACAAACGATGATGCCATCGTTCCGCCTTTCTTCACGGCATCATTCAGCATTGCCAAAGCCGCGGTTGTCCCCCATGCGCCGCAATCCTGGAGACCGATCTCCTCCAATATTCTTGCAACGGAATCACCGACAGATGGAGTCGGAGCCAAAGACAGATCGATGATTCCGAAAGGAACGTTGAGTCTGGATGATGCAATTTGAGCAACCAACTCACCGACGCGCGTGATTTTGAACGCTGAACGTTTAATCGTTTCGGCGACAATGCCCAAATCTTTACCCCGAACGTTCTCGAGGGATGCTTTAATAACACCCGGACCCGAAATGCCGACATTGATGATACATTCGGCTTCGCCGACACCGTGAAAGGCACCGGCCATAAACGGGTTATCTTCCGGAGCATTCGCGAAAACAACCAACTTGGCACATCCGATCGCGTTTTTATCCGAGGTCAAACGAGCAGTCTGCGTGATGATTTCTCCCATGTCCCGGACCGCGTCCATATTGATACCCGTCCTTGTGGAAGCCAGATTCACGCTGGAGCAAACCAAATCAGTCGTCGCAAGTCCTTCGGGAATCGAATTAACCAATTTTCTGTCCCCGATCGTATACCCCTTATGGACCAACGCCGAAAACCCTCCGATAAAATCTACGCCACATTCGCGAGCAGCCCGATCCATTGTCTTGGCAAAGCACACATAATCCGATGCGTCGGAAGCTGCCGCAATAATCGAGATCGGCGTGACGGAAATTCGCTTGTTGATGATCGGAATCCGGTACTCACGGCTGATATCATCGCAGACTCGAACCAAGTTGCCGGCATATCGCGTGATCTTATCGTATATCATTCCGCACGATTCGTCCGCGCTTTGAGAGATGCAGTCCAAAAGACTGACCCCCATCGTGACCGTGCGCACATCCAGGTGTTGCTCCTGAAACATTTTTATCGTTTCAAGAATTTCAAAATTAGTAATCACAGGCAGTGCCCTCGTTTGCTCATATTCTGTGCATAGCGTTGAAAAGATCGGTTTGCCAAATGCTGATCGTCAGATGGATTTCCTGACCGAGTGTATTCAATTCCACCGACAGATCCTTGATGTCGATATCGGCAGCGGCGAGGTCAACCATCATGATCATCGTAAAAACATCGTCAAGTATACTTTGTGTGATGTTCTTAATGTTTACATTATGCGTGGAAAGCAAATGACTGATTCGCGCGATAATTCCGACCGCGTCACTACCGACAACCGTCATGACCGCTGTTTTCTGGTCTCCTGATTGCATCGCACACCTCCGTAATAAAGCGATTGATCATAACACGATATATACCTTACCCATTTCGGCGATCTCAAAGGGCCACGGGCCGCATGCTTCCGCCTCCGATATCGTTTCAGATACACTATGATACGGAATCAAATGCGAAAGCACAACCCGTTTGATGCCAAATTCGTTATGAAGACTAAAACAATCGGCCGGTGTCATGTGTTTTTTGTCTTTTTCCACGTCCGCCGAGAGTCCTCCGCAATCCAGAATCGAAAGATTCGAATCGGAAAGGAACCCGAAAAGCGACGGATCATAACTGCTGTCCGAGGAATATGAAAACACCGAACCGGAGTGTTCAACCCGAATGCCGTAACATTCAACGGAATGAGAGGTCGGATGAAATGTAATTGTCGCCCCCGCAATATGGAGGCACGATGACGAATCGATAACCGATACAGAAATATTCGTATCTCCGGCAATTTCATCGAATATTCCGCGAGGAGATTGCGGCGCGAAAATCGGAATCGGATTAATGGGATCGCCTCGCTTGCTTTTCATATCAAGGGCATAGCGCAGAACACTAAAATCGCTGATGTGATCTTGATGCATATGCGACAGAATGATCGCGTCCAAACATTCAATGGGGGTCGTTTTTTGGAGTTCGGCCAATACTCCGCTCCCGCAATCAACCAAGATGTTTTTTCGTTCAAAAGAAATCAAATACCCGGATGTCGGCACTCCGGCACCCGGATACCCGCCGGAGTAACCAAGGATTCGAATGTTCATAAGTTCTCCTTTCCGATTCGGTCCGCGATGCTTCGAGCTGTGAGATACGCTGATGCCCACGCCCATTGAAGATTATATCCGCCACAATCGCCGTCGATATCAAGGACTTCGCCGCAAGCGTACAGACCCCTGTGAATTAGTGAGCTCATGGTGTGAGGATCAAATTGATCGGTGTCGGCCCCTCCGATCGTTACCTGGGCGTTGGATAGCGGCATCACGCCGGTAACCCGGATATTTGTATGTTTGATACCGGAAGCAATTCGGATCAGATCCTCGTCGGACAGCGTCGACACGCTTCGACTGAGGGGAATGTCGAATATGCTCTTCAGTAGCCTTGATGCCAGCCGGTTGTGGAAAATTCCGACCAGAAACTGCTCGATCAGTCGATCCGGATATGCTTCTCTTCTCTCCTTCAATAATCGAAGGACATCGTCCTCCCCCCTTTGAGGGATCAGGTCAAGTGAAATTTTGACGTCAGGCTTTGAACGGTCGGATCCGTGTCGGGCAAACAGACGGGATGCCCAACCGGACAACCGGAGAATCGGCGGCCCGGAGAGTCCGTAATCGGTAAAAAGGATTTCCCCGGTTTCGACTCGTACGGTTTTCTCATCAGCCTTTAAAGTTGCCGTTCCGATGATCTTTATACCCGAAACCGGCTTGACGAAATCTGTTTCGGTTTTGATTTGGACGATCCCCGGAATCGGATCTTCGATTCTACAGCCCAACATCCGAAGGAGATTAAACCCGCTTCCGTCTGAGCCGGTAAACGGAGATGCCGAGCCTCCGCACGCCACGACAACACAAGTAGCCTGAAGTATGTTCCCGTTCGAAGCGAACAAGCGAAATCCGTCATGTGTCTTTTCGATATTCTTGATCTCGGTTGAAAACATGATCGAATACCCGGTTTCCTCGAGTGCAAAACGCATGCAATCCAAAACTGATGAGGCGTGGAGCGATTCTGGATACGCTTTTCCCGTTTCATCAAAAAATGTTAGAAGTCCGAGCCCTTCGAAAAACCGAATCGTCGCTTGATTATCGAATGCGGAAAGCGCCGGAAGACAAAACAGTTCGTGCTTTCCGTGATAATTATCGTGTGAAATACTTTGATTTGTGATATTGCAGCGGCCGTTACCCGTTAGAAGCAATTTCTTGCCGAGCCGTTGATTCTTCTCCAACAGCGCAACCCTGAGACATTTTTTCCCGCTTGTCTTAAGCATCCCGAACAGATGGAGCGCACAGGCCATGCCCGATGCACCTCCGCCGATGATCACAACGTCAAACGTGATATTCACCTTGTCTTGCGAAAGTGTCATAATTCTCCGGACGCTCTCAACAAATCCATACCCCGCCCGTATTTGCTCCTGACTTCAGGGAAACCGGAACTTCCGGCCAAGACAATATCTCCGAAAGCCAGAAGATCGCGAACATCACCTTCAAGAAGTTCGATTTCCATCTCGCAGATCTCGCTCTTATTGTCCCCGGCCAAAATGAACCCGAAGTCCAGAGATACTTCAAGGATACTGTCGCCGAAGCCGGACAAGTACGAAATCCTTGTAAACTTCGTCTGGAGGATACATTTGAGCTCCTCGTCGACAATCGGTGAAAGAACACTGTCCAAAAGAGAGTACGGATCGTCGGCCGTTTTGGCATGCTCGAGGAAAACGGCCGCACTGAACCGATCCTCTTGAGTTTTATGGTTCCATTCGAATCGCTGATGCAACCCGTCATTTCCACCGGATGATATCTTAACGGTGTGAATATAATCATCGTTTTCCACTTCGCGCACGCGAACCACGGCACCGTTAACGGCCAACTTCATATCCGGCGTATCCAGATATGAACTGGTCAGTTCTTGTCGCACCGGAGCATCGGGCAAAAGATACTTCCGGAACCATTCCTCATCGGGGATCGCCAATAGTTCCTCCCGTGTCCGATAAGCTAACTTCAATTCCGTTTCCACTTCTTTCACTGCCTTTCCTTCAATAACCGGATCATTACCGACTGCATCAGAAGCGTATCTCGCGCACTCCGGAAGAAGTGACGATTACCGCCTGTTGTTCGGAAGATAATTGAACTCTGATAATATCCTCATCCACCGTTCGTTCCTTTGACACCTCACCGCCGGTTGCATCAACAATCAACATTTTATCATCGATGGCGATTAACACCTTATTCCCAAAGGAAGAAAATGATTTCAACTGGTCTCCCAAAACTATCGGAGTTGACACATTGAAGGATGAATCAATCGTGGATAGGAGAACCTGCTGACCGATCCCCTCCGTGTAGAAAACTCCGACCCGGTCGCCGATCGTCGTTACGGACAAAATGTTGGGGAAATAATAATCGATTTTCAACAGCGTTCCCTGTGTTAACGCAAAAACGCTCGAGTTACCGGACCACACCAGACGGTCCTCACCCAAATAGGAGATCGAAGACAGAATCTCCGCTTCACCGGCGGATATAAACGCATGATCATGCGGTTTATCGCCGCTTGTCGGATCAGGTATATGAATTTGTTTCAGATTTGGTTGCATATGTGATCCATCCGTATCGATCAATGCGATGCTCAGAAGACTGCTTTGCGGAGAAAACATGGATGATACCGGATAACCGGACTCAACAGAATTCCACTGTGCGATCACAACTCCGGAGGGATCAATTACGGATACAGCTCCGTTTGTGTTTTCCTCATCAAAAATCAATGCTCCGTATCCTTTGTCAGACAGCTCTGCGTAGCCGATTTTACCCGATACGGATCCGGAATAAAGAATACCGGTTTCGGAAAGGCACGCATAAAAAAACCCCCCCTGGTCGGCTACAAAGGCATATTCGCCCCTGATGACACATATAGGAGTTTCCATCTTCATATCAAAACTGTATATCTCTTTCCCCGAAACAGACATAAAAACCACCCTGGTAGCGGTGACCTTAAGAAGCCCTTCGCCGAATGGGTAGATTCGCTGAGCCTCCGAATAATCGCAATCGAATCCGGATATCGCATTTGCTCCCAAAGGAAATTCGGATCCCTTGGTCGCTTCCGAGTGGTTTCTGATCAATACCACCAGTACCGCCGAAGCAACCACCAGGAGAAGACTGACAAATACCAACCACGGAAGCAGCCGATTTCTTGTGTTTCCGTTTTTTTTCTTGTTTATTCTTTTACGCTGAGACATGTCTCCGCCTTTCCGTGCTATGATACAGGAATATCATACTTTCCGTTGATTTGACCGTCAAGCGCTTCATTCAGAAGCTCATAAGCATACCAGACTCCGGGATCAGACAAATTTGCGGCGTACAGTTGATCCGAGGATACTTGAAATCCGATATACTCACCGTCAACGAATACATAATAGTTTTTGTCGTCCGCAGCCGCGAAATCGAGTTGAATCGTTTTGCTGTCTCTCTTTATGATCAGAAAAGATATTTCAACATCCGATAAAGGAACCGCATCGGGTGACACGCGACTAAAATCGAGTTCCATTATCGAAGAATATAATACCAAAAAATAGGAGTTGCCGAATGAATCGGTTACCTTGGCGGATCGCCGATCCACCTTAATAACCGCATCCTTATTGGCGAGGTTCATTCCCTCCTCAATGACCATCTCCATCTCAAATTCGCCTTCCGGAAACACAGCCTTGATCGCCTTCAAGTCATAAAGCTTCTCATGAACGGGATACGGGAAATAACACTCTTCCAATGATAAATCCAAGCCCACAACACGACTCTCGGATATAACAAATACTCCTGGCATTAAATCGGAATACCCATAGTATTTATTCGAAATTTTCCGTGAAAGGTATACTTGAACGGTCTTACCGTTTCTCAACCGTATCGAATAAGAATATTCCGGTTGATCTAAGCCGTAGGCAGAAAGAGAATCCCTTGATCCTGCAACGTAGGCATCAACTTCGATCGTCATGAGTGAATGGGCCATCCGGTCGAACAACTCACCGCTTCGAAAAGCAATCGGTTCAACAATCGCCCACGTCGGTGTTTCAGTTACCGGCGAAGAATTTTCGAGAAATTGTGCATATATCTTGATCGGATGATTCATACGCGAAAACGTAAGCGTTTCAATCTCTTTGCCACTTAGATCCAGTGCTTTTCGATCAAAAAAATCAATAGCTTGGACTTCATACTCTGCTACGTTTTCCGCCGGAATAAGATAAACAAAGTTGCCTGCATCAACAGTTGCATATGCGGAAAGCCCGTCGAACGATAACGCACCGACGGAAAGTTCCCGCACGGCTCCCGAATTCATAGAAATCGTTATCCTGTATAATGGTTCATCAAGCCCATATTCGGTTAGCGCGTTAGTATCCGCCGGAATGGATTTACTTGAGTAAAGAGTGGCAACCCGCAAGAGGAAAAGCTCGATTTGATCGTCCGAATATAAATCACTTTCATATTTCTCTTCCGAACTCTGAAAAACCCATTTATGGAAGCTGGAACCTTCCTCACTGCGGTTGATCGAGTACGCAGAGCCATCTCTTCTGATGAGTACAAACGACTGAATCTCTGCCGGATCGATCGCAAGAATTTCTGCGTCTTCGGATTCATCCGTTACAGACGGACTCGGCTCGCGTGAATAGAAATAATTAACAACAGTCAAGACCGCAATTAAAACCAAAAAAACGATTGCCGGTATCAGTAAGTTGCGTAATGATTTAACACCGCTTTTCATATGTTACAGGTGCCTTCTTCGGTAATAGACGATCATTCCGACGGAGAATAAAATAAAAGGAATGACGGCAATCAAGATAACAGACCACAGCGTTTGCTGTGAAACCGCCTGAGGGTTTTGAAAGATGTAGCTCGGATTTAACTTCATCGGTATGGCCGTTACAGCCTCACGACCGGTCATACTGCGAACAAGGTTTCTGAATAAATTGGTGTTCGCCTCATTGGAACCCATCGCCGCCAGATATTCGTCGGCGGAGAAGAAGCCGGTACCGATAACGGCCAGCGATCCGTTCGTCCCGGAATGGACGGAAAGGACGGCGTAGTGATAAAAGCCCTCGGTCAGCCCCGACTCACTGCCCTGTCCTTCGATGTCGATTTTCGCGAACCCGGATGATGAAATGATCGGCCGAACCATTAACTCAGGATTTATGATATTCGAGATTTGCACACTTCTAGATTTGCCTGTGCGTACAAAATCGACTCCGAATATCTCCTGAAATCCGTCTGCAATTTTTCCTTTGGAAACAGTATTATTATCCGGTGAAAATAGATAATCCGCGGAAAACTCCGTAATCAAATCAGAAGTCAAAAGAATGCCCATCCGCTCAGCGACCGACGAAAGTTCGGACATGTTCTTATCAGCCGATAGATAGTCGCATATGATAATCAGTTCATTACCGTCCGCGAGGAATTGTTTGAGCAGGCCGGCTTCTTTCGCGGTGATATCAATCCGCGGGTTATTGATAACGATCATCTCACAGTCGTCGGGAATCGCGCCCGCGTCATCAAGGTACAGATCATGAGAATTATATCCGTCATAGAGAAGGAGTTGACTGACAATCCGGTTGTTACGCTCCTGATGTCCTTTCAGGAAATATACATCAATAATATCCGCTTCCGTCAAATAGGATATCGTACCGGTGAATACCGACTCAATCCGGTTCGCGATTAACACATATTGGCCGGTAGTAGAGAACACTTCGTCATCAAAACCGAGACAATCGTATGGGTTAATGACCGAAAATCTGTCTTTGGATCGAATAATGAAAGTCTCCTTCGAGAAAGTGGTCGATCCCGTCGGATCAATGGAAGAAATATAGGCTCGGGAAGTATCCGGATCGACAATCGTTAC
>JAAYIQ010000080.1 GCA_012523365.1 Clostridiaceae bacterium | reverse complement strand
TTTACAATTTTACAGTGATTGCTCTGATACGTCCCGATTTACTTGGCGCAATTTTCCTCCCTCTACTTTTAAAATTCTGATATATTTTCCCGATGAAGATAGTTTTATGGTTAGCAACGGCGTTTATGAGAAATACGCTTTTGAGCAGTAAACAACAACCGAAGAATGATGTTTTTGATTTGGACGGAAGCGGAGAGGATGAACAGGGATTTCTGAATTGGATGATCCGAGAGGTTTACAGAGTGCTGTGGGATTGGAAAGATTTGCTTCCGGGCAAAGAACCGACAGAATTTTTCCGTCGAAAAGTAAGCCGGTACGCAGGTTCATGTTATGACAATGGAGCACTAATGGGACCGGAGACCATGAATTCTTTCCGGACAACTTATTCGGCCGCCAAAGACACAAAAGATGCGGAGCTTTTGAAGTTGATGAGATGTTCGGCGAAATTAACGGGATGTATGGGCAACATGACTTTGACTTATAAGGGTTATAATCGATACGTTCGTTTGGATTATTGGGATTGCAAACTGCACAAACAATATCCGAGCGAGAAATTAGCGGGTTATGTAAACACGTTTTTTCTTTGGGATTATGTTCATGCGACTGATAATAATCTTTCTCGATCAAGTCGCTTTCGAATCCGACCTTTCAAGAAACATACAATTCCAGGGAGAATGACGGACACTCACGCTTCTTGAGGAACGAGCCGATAAGAGAATTTCTGATTGAAGAATCGGCTCGAAAGGACTATTACAAGAATGTCAACTGGGCCATCCGTCGCAGAGGGATATTCATAGCCCTGATGCTGAGTATTGCCCTTGGCGTTGCAAATAATGACAAGCGGATAGCTGATCCGGTCTGTCATTCGGAGTCGTTGCGTGTCTCGGAAGCCTATGCCAAAATCATGAGAGATGTTTTCATGAGTGCAGAGACCTATTCTGGATATGACGCCGTATTCTCCCGAATCGACAAAGCGTTGTCACGGGAAGAGCGCGAGAAATACGACGATATCCTGAAGGACGCAAGAGATAAGCTCAGGTAACAGGAAAGGAACCGATGGTCAACGGAGATCGATCCGTGCTATACCTTATCGTCGGTATCTTCGGATGAGGTTTCCCGTTTGCCCGTTTCGCTGATGATTTCCGCCTCCAGCTCGGCCAGGTTTCTCATCGCCTCTTCCTCGGCCGCGCGGACCCGCTCCGATTCCTCGCGTTCCAGCTCTTCCATCTCGAGATACATTTCCCTTTCCTCGGACTCCGACTTCAAGATCTCACGGATCTGAAGCGCGCTCTTGTCGGGAAAGCGAATCGCGTCTTCGATTCGTCCGATCGTATCACCGCAGTCCATTTTCATCTTCAGAACATCAAAGGTGTCCTTCGACATTGTGAGGCCGTTCCTGCATTCGGCGCAGGCCGCCCGATAATCTTTGCGGTAAGGGATGAGGCGGATGGATACTACTGAGTACCACGTGCGGGCGACACAAAGCAGCCATACGGTCTCTTTGTTGCATGTCGGACAATGCTTGGTTCCGAGGATGCCGAGGGATTGACAAGTTACCGTTTCTTTTTCGAAAATCGCCATATGCCTCATCCTTTCGTGATTCATTATCTCCATCATATCGCCGATAGAGCCGAATCACAATACAACGCATGAAGAGCCGGCCGTGCCCGGCGCTTTTCGTGCAAAATGCATAAGCCGCCCCGCAACAATTCAAACGATTTCCTTGTTATAATGATTTCAAAATAATGGAAGGATACATGAATATGAAGAGATTGTTGAGTGTTTTATTGGCTTTGTTGCTTTTTGCTTCTTTTGCGGTCGGTTGTGACGGCATCGGAGGAAAGAAAGACCCGTCGACCATTCGAATTGCCGGACTCCGGGGCCCGACGTCGATCGGAATGGTCAAACTGATGCAGGATTCGTCCGCCGATAAAACAGCGAACAATTATGAGTTTTCCGTTTATGCCACCGCGGACGAGGTAACCCCCAAATTGATCCAGGGTGAACTCGACATGGCGGCCGTTCCGGCGAACCTCGCGTCTGTTCTCTACAATAATACCGACGGCGCGATCCGGATCCTGGCGGTTAATACGCTCGGTGTTATTTATATCACCGAACTTGGCGACACCGTCGGATCAATAGAGGACTTGAAGGGCAAGACCCTTTTGGCGACCGGCAAAGGATCTTCGCCGGAATACACGCTTCGTTACCTTTTAGCCGAACACGGTATCGATCCGGATAAGGATCTGACTATTGAATGGAAGTCCGAGGCGACCGAGATCGTCGCGCACCTGAAAGAAAACGGAAGCGGAGTCGCGATGCTGCCCCAGCCTTATGTATTTGTTGCCAAGGGCGCGTTGCCCGAGCTTCGTGTCGCGGTCGATCTGAATCAGGTATGGGCGGACCTTGATAACGGCAGTCTGATGGTCACCGGCGTCATCATCGCCCGTAAAGATTTTATCGAAAAGAACCCGGAGGCCGTCAAGGCTTTCCTGAAGGAATACAAGGCTTCGACCGAATACGTGAACGCGAATGTCCGGGAATCGGCCGTATGGGTCGAGAAATTCGACATTTTTAAGGCCGCAGTTGCCGAAAAGGCCATCCCGTATTGTAATATTACATATATCGACGGCGACGAGATGCAGACGGCCATGGAGGGTTATCTGAATGTTCTTTTCGAGCAGAACCCCAAATCGATCGGCGGGAAGCTCCCCGACGACTCCTTCTACCACAAAGCTTAAAAGTGTGCTCGGCAAGACCGCGGCGGCGGCCCTGGCAATTCTGCTGTGGCAGATCCTCTCGATGCTTCTCGGGCAGAAACTTCTTTTGGTTTCGCCCGTAGACGCGGCGATCCGCCTTGCGCAACTGGTGACGACTATCTCTTTTTGGAGCGCTGTCGCTTTTTCGCTTCTTCGGATCACTCTCGGCTTCTTTCTGGCACTTTTTGTCGGCATCGGTCTGGCGGTCCTCGCCGGACATGTCAAATGGGTTGAGACCTTACTTTGGCCGTATATGGCGGCGGTCAAGGCGACGCCGGTCGCCTCGTTTGTCATCCTTTGCCTGATCTGGCTCGGTTCGAGGGGCCTTTCGGTTTTCATCGCATTCCTGATGGTCCTGCCGATCATTTACACAAATGTACTGCACGGGATCCGGAGCACCGACCCGAAGCTTCTGGAAATGGCGCGACTGTTCGGCATCAGCCGGCGTAGACGGCTCTTTTATATCCATATTCCGCACCTGAAGACCTTTTTGATCTCTGCGTGCGGGATTGCGATCGGCATGGCCTGGAAGGCGGGAATCGCCGCGGAGGTGATCGGCATTCCGACGGGTTCGATCGGTGAGCGGCTTTATGAAGCGAAGATCTATTTGAGCTCGGCGGATCTTTTTGCGTGGACGGCGGTCGTTGTTCTCCTGAGCATCATTTTCGAGAAACTCTTTGTTCGCTTTATTCGATTCGCATACGCAAGAATGGAGAAGGCCGGATGAATATAACGGTGAAACATCTTTCCAAAAGTTTCGGCGCCAAGCGGGTCCTCCGGGACTTCTCCGCGTTTTTCGGAGAGGGCGAAACGACCTGCGTTATGGGACCCTCCGGTTGCGGCAAGACTACGCTTCTTTTCCTGCTGATGGGCCTTTTGGAGCCCGATACGGGTACGATCGAGGGGGTGCCCCTCCGAAAAAGCGCCGTTTTCCAAGAGGATCGGCTCTGCGAAACATTTACCGCTGTTGCGAATGTTCGAATGACATGCCCGACCGGCGTCAGCCGGGAGACGATCGTCCGGCACCTGACCGAGATCGGGCTTGATGACAGCCTTTCTCTCCCGGTCTCGGAGCTGAGCGGTGGTATGCGCCGGCGTGTCGCCATCGTTCGCGCGGTATTGGCCGGCGGAGATGTCTTGTTTTTCGATGAGCCGTTCAAAGGCCTCGACGCGGAATTGAAAAGGCATGTGATCCGATACGTCACAGAGAACACGAAGGGTAAGACCGTCATCGTCGTCACCCATGACGAGGACGAGGCACGCGAATTGGGTGGCCGGCTGATCGACATGGAAATGCTTTCGCAGGAGTGAGATCGCGCGCAGGTGGCTCTTCACCTATTTCCGTGAAACACAGAATCAGTGATTTTCTGCAACGAGAGCGATGATATTTGCGAATAGCGATCATCCGGAGACGAGAGCGATGATGCGTGCGAAAAGCGATATTCCGGCAACGAATACCGACTAAATCGTCGAAATGCTCCGTTTAGTCGGTAATCAATGATCAAAAACGAGACCGCGCGCCGCTCGAGCGCGAGACGGCTTCATGTGCGTACGAAACAAAGCTTTTCGAGTGGTTTCGTCCGTAGTTTCGTCTCATTTGGGAGCTCGAGACGGCTTCGAACACGTACCAAACCTCGACGAGAGAAGCGTTTCGTAGTTTCGCCCTTTCGTGCTGATTAATACCGACAGAAATCCGTCAATCGTACCATTTTGCGTGCAATAGAATGTGATGCTAATGCATACAAGCAGCAAAGTCATCGGCCGGGCACTCGCTTCGTGTACGCACTTCGAGTATTTAAGAATTCCGGATC
>JAAYIQ010000079.1 GCA_012523365.1 Clostridiaceae bacterium | reverse complement strand
ACGGTCATCTCGAGTCTTTTCTTCCTCAATTGAAGAAAGACCGAGGAAAACAGTGTAGTCAAAGCAAGTGAGGAAACAATGATCACATTTCGCACCATGGCTTGATACTCGGTTTGATAATTGACGTGATAACGCTTGATCAATTCGTCTCCGATATATATTTGACCTTCGTCAAAGTATTGTGTCAATAAAGATTTCAATTGCTCCGGGGTATAGTCTTTTGAGGGTGTAATCCACAATGCAGCACATCCATATGAAGATCTAAATGGAACTCCGAACTCATCTTCAGGGGGGATTCCAACCCCCATAACCAATCTGGTCGCCGGAACAAAACCTTCCTCCAGTTCGCGAAAAGTAACCGACATATCCGAAATATCGGGCTGATTTCCGTTAACTTTCCAATCCAACATCTGAGCATCCATCGGGATAAACCCGGTAACCGTTAAAAACATATCAACAATATCTACGTTTCCTGAATTTCCTGCTCCGGTAAAGTGATAAACACCGACTTGAATCTGATCACCGACTTCATAGTACTGACGCATATTTTCTGCAAGTGCAATCTCACACGGCTCATTTGGCCACTCTCCGCATTCAAGAGGATACGTCATTTTGCCATATATGTCACTGTAAATTCCGTCCAATGTATATATTGTCTCACTATCTTCCGAAGATTGTCCCTTTGCTATAAATCCTTGGAAATCAGTCATGGAAAGGGACTCAATCTCCGTCATTCCGGCAATGGCATCAAGCTTTTGTTCAATTAAATCATCATCAAAAAAGGGATGCGCGAAATCTGCGCCATTGACAAGTACTTTATCCCCGATACCGGCGTCTTCGCACAGTTTGATGAGTTCATAGTAAGATCGGCTCGAACTTGAAACTCCCTGAAGTAAATATGAAATAAACACGACAAAGATAAAAATGAGTACATAAGCGAAAGCGTTTTCGTAAATAATCGAACTGATCAACGTCGCTCGTTTCACCTTGCACCTCCGCCTATATACATAAATGATCTCCGGTATTTTCCGAATACCCATCGAAGTGAAAAACCTACCCATGTGATTGCCAGATATGCAAAAGCATTCACAAAAAAGAAAGTCGGAGACATGTTCCAAACCTGAAACCCGAATATGTTTTGTGCGATCGGAAGAACCGAGATCAGACCTCCGATCAATACGGAGAGGGAAACGGAAATTGTCAGCTCCAGCATTGATAATATCCATATTGAATTCCATGTGGCGCCGGTCAGAAGGTATATCCGGAACTCTGTATAACGTAAGGATAGCAAGTACTCAAAAAGAGACAGAACGTTGAGAACCAGAACCAAAACTATAGCGATCAATGTGCTCGTCCGGCTGAAAAAATCCGACTGAACCGATTCCCCGACAGAAGAGGTTAACGGCGTGTTGGTCATGAGACGAAAATAGGCGATTTGATTGATTTTTGCCAAGTCGGTCTCTGAAGGCACTACAGAAAAGAGGAAATAAACGGTGTCGCACGTTTTGGAAATCAGCTGATAGTTTGAAAAATCTGTAATAATGTAATTCGCACTACCAATATCACCCGGCAAGTCAGACAAGTACCCGATTCCCGTACAATCCCACTTTTCCTGATTGATCAGAATCGTATAACCGGATTCGCGGGATAAATCTGATTCGGTGTTCCCCATTAAAACAAGCATTTGAAATGCATGATCCGAAAGAAAAAGGAGTCGGGGTTTCGATTCAAGGTCATATTCACCTCGGGACAAGGATATTTCCCGGCTTCTACTGACGGAGGGAAAAAAGGATACCAATCGATAAGACGGAGGTGTATCCGTTCCGGCAAGCCCGTTGCCCGTCTTAACGGTATTTTTTGCAGGCAGCGGAATAATGATGTGAGAAGTAATAATTATCTCATCGATAATCTCCTGATATTGCTGTAAATCCGTAAGGAATTCATCAACTTGCTCCTTATTCGCGTCGGGTAGAGAAAAGAAAAACGTCCGATTCTGAATCTCAACATCTTTCTTTCTCAGCATTTCATCCGCAAAAATCGGCTTAGTCAGAAGGATTTGTACAAGAAACACAAGCGACATCATCAATATTTGAATCGTAATCATCGCCCGATGATTGATCATATGGCTTACAGTCGATCCGATTATGCCACTTTTCCTTCTAAGCATGGATTCCTCAAATATTTCCTGTTTGTTTTTATTGATTAACTCAATTGTATATTGAATATGTATTTGTTTGATGAATAATCTGCAAATATAAAGCGGATCCGGT
>JAAYIQ010000078.1 GCA_012523365.1 Clostridiaceae bacterium | reverse complement strand
TAAGTTTCCCTGCCGAAGCTTTTACGTACTCATCTATAAGCGGATCGAACAGAGAATACGCCGGGAAACTGCTCTGAGGATTATCCGGATTATCGAAAAGTCCGATAATTTCGACTTCTTCGGTCAATTCGGATAATACCCTTCGTGTCTCGGGAGTGATATCACTCATACGAATCGTCGTCATATCGATTTTAACATCCGAAAGCAAAAGACTTGCCAGCAAATTTATAACGATCATGATGGCAATCATTACGATAACCGAGCCGATTGCGTATTTTTTTAAGGCTCCCGACCTGCGATCCCTGATGCCTCGCTTATTCTTTCTTAAATCTATGTATTTCTGTATTTTGTTGCGGAAACTCATTTCCGAACCTCCTTACACCTTCGCATCATCCGTTCTGGCTCCAACGGCGCTTCTCGATCAAACGATAGGCAACAAAGACCAGAAGAACATCGACGGACACACAAAAGAACACCGGCGGGAAACGAAACATTCCGATAAAAAGCGTCTCCAGATGTGTATACGGATCAATCCAGTTGATAGCCTTCTCAATTCCTTTTCCGATACCGTCGATCTGTGAGGCTTCAATTCCGAATACATTCAGGGCTCCGAGTAAACTGACCGCAAGAGATCGGAACTGGCCGGCAAAAACGTAGACATATTGAGAGAGCAGAAGCACCGTGAAGCTGATCATCGCAGACACAATTTGGTTCTCGGTAGCCGCCGACGCCAAAGTACCGACCGCAATAAAAACCGAGCCCAGAAGAATCAACGCGATAAATGCACCCCACGCCATCGCGTCAACGCGACCTCCGAAGGATATGACGATCAACATATGTAAGGGTATCACCATGTTCATCATTAAAAACAGTGTAAGCGCAGCCAGATATTTGGCTGTAACGACCCCGGCCAAATTAACCGGAGAAGTATACATCAATATATCCGTACCGCTCTTCTTCTCTTCGGAAAATAAACGCATGGTAATAATCGGAATGATGATGAAAAGAATTCCGGAAAGAAAGGCTGATTCTCCGGCCATATCAATCCTTCCCAACGGGAGCCACGAGGAAAAAAAGAAGCCCCCGATCAAAGCATAGAGAGCGATCGAAATCCAGCCGATCGGAGAACGGAAATACGCGAGAAACTCCCGTTTATAATACGCGATCATTTTGCCTCACCTTTCCGCGCAGCCGTGTCGGTCACTCCAAGATAAATATCCTCGAGCGATAACTCGTTGACACGCATTTCTATAATCGGCCATCCGTTCCCGGCCATCGCGGAGAAAACTTCTCTTCGAATGTCCGTTCCTCGATCGGTGAATAATTCAAACTGAAGAACATCATTCTCTTCCCTGATCCTTGATACGCGCGTAACACCGCTTATTCCCCGAAGTACATCCGAAACCCGTTCTGAAGAAGAATCGACGGTAATCATCAGGCGGCTCGAAGCGGACATCATTCCGGATAATGCCAAGGGGGTATTGATTGCCGCAATTTTGCCCTCGTAAATGATGACCACCCGGTCACACATGGATTGGATCTCAGCAAGAACATGAGAACTGATGATGATGGTGTGATTCTTCTTAAGTGTTCGAATCAGGTTCCGAACCTCGATAATTTGCTTCGGATCCAAGCCGATCGTTGGCTCGTCAAATATCAGCACCTCGGGGTTTCCGATTAAAGCCTGTGCCATACCGACTCGTTGTTTATACCCCTTCGACAGATTCCGGATAACGCGACCGGCTACATCGTATATTTTTACCAGAGAGAGAACTTCCGCAACAATCTTTTCTCTGAACTCGCGCGGAACCTTCTTAAGTTCACAAACAAAAACCAGAAACTCCCGAACAGTCATATCCTGGTAAAGCGGAGGATTCTCGGGAAGATAGCCGATCATGGATTTGACCGTTGTCGGATCCTCCAAAATATCGTGCCCGTTCACTGAAACCGTTCCTGACGTTGACGACAAATACCCGGTCAGGATATTCATTAACGTCGACTTCCCGGCTCCGTTTGGCCCCAACAGGCCAAGAAGTTCATGATCCTTTACATCAAAGGAGACGTTATTCAGCGCCATCTTGTCCCCGTAATACTTCGTCAAACGTTTGATTTCGATCATTGATTTCCTCCGACATCGCCATCCGAACCGAGACGGCAACAAAAAGCGAGTTTTCCGGTATGAGTGACGATCCCGTTCACCCAAATATCCGTTCCCTCCGTGGAAAAAACGATATCTACCTTTTCCTTATGTCGAATTTCGCACAAATAGTTGATGTCTACGGATAGAATATCATATTTCACCAATTCGATGTAATTCGCGGCGTCCATACTCCAAGCGATATATCTCGTGTTGTTAACGTGCATATTGCGGTCGATTTCACTGAAATCCGCGTATTTGGTTATTCTGTGTAACTCTGAGTCATCCGTTGTCAACCGATTCTCGATCGGATCAAGTTCCGGGGGCATCTCGAAAAGAACTGCCTTGTCAACGGAACAAGCGGAAGAAATATCCCCGAAATAATCCGGGCGAAGTGGTCTTCTGGAATCCTTGTTGACCGCGAGCCATAAGGAAGTTGCCCGCCCGATGATCTCATTCTTCTCGTCGAAAATCAGGAAATCGCGCATGAAATAGAGTCTCCGGAATCCCCGTGACCATGTTTCAATCAGGACGCTTTCGCCAAGAACGGGCCGTCGTTTCATGCGCAACGACATTCGAAGGATCACCCACGCCGCTCCCTTTTGATCCATCAGGGTAGCGCCCCATCCGTGTTCTTCGGCGTTGCGTGCCGCCGCTTCCTGAATCATCGCGAAGAGAGAATGCATGTGTAAGCGGTCAGAATAGTCCGTATCGGCCGCCATCACGTCAAAACAATATCGATCCATAGATGACCCGGATCCCCTCCAAAACGCTTATAGCGCGCGTTCAGGGTGCACCGGAATATTCCTCCGATTTTATAAAGTGATTCCGCCGGAAAGTTCCGCTTTTTTGATTGTCTTATTACCGATGACAAGAATCGCGAATGCGATTACGAATAAAAGAGCGACCCCGGCTATTCCGCTCGAGGATCTTCCCGTCAGCGACGCGACGAACGCATACAGCGCCGGGCCCATAACTGCAGCAAATTTTCCGAAAATGTCGAAGAAACCGTAATATTCGTTGGATCGCTCGGGAGGGATCAATTTGCCGAAATAAGATCTTGAAAGAGCCTGTATACCGCCTTGTACGGTTCCCACCAGGATCGCCATCAGGAAAAACAAGGTCTGGGATAACTGAAGGACCTCTTCGTAGTTGGGATACCACACATGAACACTTTCAATCGAATATCCCATGTAAAAACCAACCGCACAGATTCCTGCGTACACGCAAACCGCACATAAAATCATACGAAGAGAACCGAACTTTTTGGCCACCGATCCGAATATTATCGTAAAGGGAACCGCGACGATTTGGGTGACCAGAAGAGCCATGATCATTCCCATGCTGTCCAGACGCAGAGATTTTCCGTACGCAGTCGCCATATGGATCACCGTATTCACGCCGTCAATATAGAAAAAATATGCAAGGATAAATACCAGTACTCCTTTGTGCTTGAAAAGAGATTGGGCCGTTCTGATAACGTTTCTGATCGATTGGCCGATCCACGCCAGTTTTCCGGTTTTGCGAACTACATAGTGAACTTGCTTGACTTTAAAAATGATCGGGATACTGAAACCCGCCCACCAAACGACTGTAATCAGAACAGCGATTTTCACACCGAGCGGGTTGTCAAAACCGAGAATAAACATAATCGCCAGAGAAATGACAAACGCGATCGTACTGCCGCCGATATATCCCAGCGCAAAGCCGTATGATGAAACCTTATCCATGCGCTCTTTTGTGGTTACGTCGGTTAAAAACGAATCATAAAATAGATTCGCGCCTGTAAACCCGATGTAGGAGACGATATACCCGACCAGCATGAATTCCCAATTGTCCGTGAGCGCCATCGTGAAAGTAAAGACCGTTCCGATCATAATGAAAGCGACCAGAAACGCTTTCTTCATTCCGCGAAAATCCGCGACAGCCCCGAGGAGCGGAGCCAACAACGCTACCACAAGTGCCGCGATCGAAGACCCGATCGCCCAATACCGGTCACCGGTCTCCCCGGCTATCGCAACAAAATAGATCGGAAATATCGCGGCCATTATATTTGTGGCATACACCGAGTTCGCCCAGTCGTACATCATCCACGACTTCTCGGCAACAGTGAATTTAAAACGTGGTTTTTTAACTCGGACTTCGTTGTTCATTCTTGCCCTCCTACACTGTCTTTTTCAATGCGCTTAACGACATTTCTGGGGTTATATCTCCTGAATGCTTCAAAGAACCGTTCATCGTAATCGATCAACAAAATTCGATCCCGTCCAGAATGATTCAAAGCAATGAACCACGTCGATTCCCGACTTTGTGAAGAGGAGTAATCATGGATTGCCTTTGACTTTTCAAGCCATGTTATATAATCATCGTCCGTTATCGGTCCGACATGAGCAAATTTCTTACAGCTCGCCGAAAATACCTGTTTGCGTTTCCTCTTGGCGACGATGCTTTCTACAGTAAACTCATCGTTAGTCAATGAGTATTCATATTCGAGATCGAGCGATATAAAAAGGCGGTACGTAATATAAATCAAACCGGCGGAAATAAAGATCAAGAAAGGAAGCAACTGAGGAGCGGTAACAATAAGTATAAGCGCAAGGCAAACAATGACCGTGATTACGGTCAGAATCAGGATGAAACGGATGAAAAACTCAAACGTACCCTTCTTATGTGTGACAATCTTCTCAATAAATACGTCCTTCATCGGATTCTCCTCTCTTCCCACCGATTGACATGAGTTTATCATATATCATTTTTTTACGAATTGAAATGTTTCGGAACGGAATAAAAAAGCCGGTGCGGTTTCATCCGCACCGGCTGACCGATCATAAGCGATATTAATACATTCCTCCGCCCGGATTCGGCATCGGCGGCTCCGGCTCCGGAATGTCGCAGACAACAGCCTCCGTCGTGAGCAAAACAGACGATACGGAAGAAGCGTTCTGAAGGGCAGAACGTGTCACCTTTGCAGGATCCACGATCCCCACTTCAAACATGTTTACATACTGCTCGGTAAGGACGTCAAATCCGATACCGATCGGTTGGTTTTTAATATTCTCGCAAATGACGCTGCCGTCCAAACCGGCGTTCGCGGCAATTTGACGAACCGGCTCTTCGAGAGCCTTTACAATAATACGAATACCCGTTTGCACATCTCCGGCATGCTGATCGAGAAGAGTCTTAACGTCCGGAATCGCATTGATATAGGCGGTTCCGCCACCGGGAACGATTCCTTCCTCAACCGCGGCTCTCGTCGCTGCCAAAGCGTCCTCTATACGGAGTTTCTTTTCCTTCATCTCGGTTTCCGTTGCGGCTCCGACCTTGATCACCGCTACACCGCCGGAGAGTTTCGCCAAACGCTCCTGAAGCTTTTCCTTATCGAATTCGGATGTCGTATCCTCGATTTGCTTGCGGATTTGAGATACTCTGCTCTTGATTTCCTGGTCGTCTCCCGCTCCGTCGACAATGATGGTGTTTTCTTTGTCGATTTTAACCTGGCGAGCTTTTCCGAGATGCTCAAGTTCAGTCTCCTTGAGATCAAGGCCCAGATCCTCGGTGATCACTTGGCCGCCCGTAAGAATCGCAATATCCTGAAGCATTGCCTTTCTTCTGTCTCCGAATCCCGGAGCCTTCACGGCAACGCAGGTGAACGTACCGCGAAGTTTATTTACGATCAGGGTAGCCAGCGCCTCCCCCTCCACATCTTCCGCGATAATCATTAACTTCTTGCCTAATTGAACTACCTTTTCGAGAAGCGGAAGAACATCTTGAATGCTCGCAATTTTCTTGTCGGTAATCAGGATGTACGGATCGTCCAGAACCGCCTCCATCTTATCCATGTCCGTGCACATATACGATGACAGATAACCTCTGTCAAACTGCATGCCCTCAACGACCTCCAGCTCCGTACCCATCGTCTTGGATTCTTCAACGGTTATTACGCCGTCCGAAGATACCATTTCCATCGCACGGGCGATCAGTTCACCAACATAATCATCTCCGGCCGCGATTGATGCGACTCGAGCGATATCCTTTGATCCGTCGACTTTTTTAGCCTCTCGGGCGAGAAACTCCACCGCTTTTTCGACGGCCAGCTGCATCCCTTTACGAAGAATGATCGGATTTGCTCCTGCGGCGACATTCTTCAAGCCTTCGCGAATGATTGCCTGTGCGAGCAATGTTGCCGTGGTCGTGCCGTCTCCGGCAACGTCATTGGTCTTTGAGGCAACCTCTTTGACCAATTGAGCACCCGCATTCTCAAAACGGTTCTCCAGTTCGATCTCTTTGGCGATTGTAACGCCGTCGTTCGTGATTAGCGGCGCTCCGTATTTCTTATCGAGAACTACGTTTCTCCCCTTCGGGCCCAGTGTGATCCGAACGGTGTCCGCAACCTTATTGACTCCGATCTCAAGCGATTTTCTCGCCTCCTCGGAATACTTTAATTCTTTGGCCATATCCTTTACCTCCTTTTGTCTGTTGGAAACTACTCAACGATAGCCAGAATGTCACTTTGACGCAAAATCGTATACTCAACGCCGTCAATTTTGACTTCTGTGCCGGCGTACTTGCTGATCAGTACTTTATCTCCGACGGTTAGAGTCATTTTAACTTCTTTTCCGTCGACGAGTCCTCCGGGACCCACGGCAACAACCTCGGCTACCTGTGGTTTCTCCTTCGCGGCTCCGGCCAGAACGATTCCGCTCTTTGTTGTTTCAACGGCCTCCAACATCCTGATCACAACTCTGTCACCCAGCGGTTTAATCGTCATTTTCATTCCTCCCTTGTTTTCGAAATATTAGCACTCGTTTAAACAGAGTGCTAAGGCATTATTAAATATATGACTATTCGCATGAAGTGTCAAGACATCGATCATCGACTCTTTATATGCTCTCAAGTTACCTCTGAAAGTCTTTGCGCGTCACAACCGGCACGATCGGAAGTATCCTCATCAATCAGACTTGAATATCGATGAAGAACCAAAGCACGGTTTAATCGTTTGCAGCATCCGGCGCCTTCGGGATCGTCCGAACCGGATCAAAAGGATATGTCTCACCGAAAAGAAACTCCTGAACAACAGGTATCATACTGTTCCAATCGGGCCGGATACTCCATTGCTTGTTCATAAAATCACTGTACGTGCCTTGATTATAAAAACCTTCAATCGGAAGCTTCTCATAAATAAATTTCGGAGATTCCAGTTGAGACAGAAAATTGAATGCATACCATTCGATTTTGTCCGAAGGAATATTCGTCGCTACATGGGGAAGTATATGTTCGACCGTTGAGGCCTGTCCTTTCAACGAAAGCTTGGTAAACTGTGTCAGAAGACTCTGAAGTACCTCAACCTGTCGTCTTGATCTTTCATAATCGCCGTTTCCGACATACCGTATTCTGGAATATGCAACCGCCTGTCGCCCGCTCAATCGCTGAGACCCTTCCGACTCAACCAAATCGGTGCTTACATCCAGTCCCCTTTCGATGTTCTCGGCAGACAAGATAGAGTTAAGACCGCCGGGCTCCGTCCTCTCAGCTTCGGATACATGTACCCATACTCCGCCGACGGTATTGATAATCTTTTCCATGTGGTAGAAATTAACAAAAGCATATTCTTCCAAATCGATGCGAAGGGAAGACTCAAGTGTAGCGATAAGCAATTCCGGGCCTCCGTATGTCATCGCGCCGTTTATTTTTTGAGGATCTTCGTAGCCCGGAATATATGCATACATATCACGAGCTACTGACATAAGTTTGATTGTGTTATCCTCATCGTTCACGCTCATGATCATGATCACATCCGCCCGGCTTCCCGAACCGCTCGATGAGTAGGATTTTGATCTGCTGTCCACACCGATTAACAGAATATTATGGACATGCTCAAAAAAGGGTATCGCGATAACGGTCGTTTCCGCTGCGACTACGTCCGAGATCTTAACAACGGATCCGTCCTCATCCACCATAGTGGCATGAACGTTTTTCTTGATGTAGGTAGGGAGTCTCAGTAAATAATCTTTATACGCCAATCCGGCTCCGATCATGATCGAAGCCGAAGAAACGGCGACTAGAAGCAAAATGTACAATGTACGGGTAATTACATCGCGCCTTTTCGACGGTACGGAGGCTGGTGATGGTTTCGATTTGTTGCTTTTATCCCACATGTGTATAAACGGGGCAAGCCCGTCTTCATTCCTCCCGTTTGAATCAATAACCCAGAGGGTTCAATTTCTGCCAGTTCCAGGCATCTTGGCACATTTCACGAAGATCTCTTTGTGCGCGCCAACGAAGCTCCTGAGCCGCTTTTTTGGTGGATGCGTAAGAAACCGCGACATCGCCCTCTCGCCTCGGACAAAAATAGTGCGGAATTTCCTTGCCGGTTGCCTCTTCAAAAGCATGCAAAACCTCTAAAACGGAATATCCCTTTCCTGATCCCAGATTAATCGCATGCACCCCGTAATCCTGTATGCATTTTCGAACGGCAGATACGTGACCTTCCGCCAAATCCATGACGTGAATAAAGTCTCGCACACCGGTCCCGTCTTTTGTCGGATAATCCGACCCAAAAATCGGCAAACGGTCCAATTTCCCCACCGCAACCTGTGTTACATACGGAAACAGGTTGTTCGGAATGCCCAGCGGATCTTCTCCGATCTGCCCGGACGGATGCGCTCCTACCGGATTGAAATAGCGTAAAAGGATTACCGACCAATCCGGGTCAGAACGATGCACATCAGTCAGAATCCGCTCGTTCATCCATTTTGTCCACGCATACGGATTCGTGCAGTTGCCTGTGGGTGCCGTTTCGGAATACGGCACCTTCTTTGAATTGCCGTACACAGTAGCAGAAGAACTGAACACGATGTTTTTGACGTTATGCCGTTTCATCACACGGGTAAGCGATATCGTTGAAAGCAAATTCGTGCGATAGTATTCGAGCGGCATCTCCACAGATTCTCCGACGGCCTTTTTGCCCGCGAAATGAACGACACACCGGATGGAGTGCCGCGTGAAGATCTTCTCAAGCTCTATTTCATCTGTTACGTCGTAAGGATAAAAAGTAACCTTGTTACCGGTAATCGAACGAATTCTGGAAATTGCCTCAAACTTACTGTTGGAAAGGTCATCAGCGATAACGACCGAAAACCCGGCATCAAGAAGAGAAACACAGGTATGAGATCCGATATACCCGGCGCCGCCGGTCACCAATACTTCAAACACTTTTCCCGGTTTCTCCGATCTTGAATATGATTTGCATACTGATCTTTTGTATCAAAGAAGACTCATCGAAAACGAACCGCATCCTAAGGGTTCACTCTGTCATGGAAATATACCACTATTATTACTTTATTGCTTTCAGCAACTTTTTTCAAGGAAATTCGCCGCCATTTTTATGATATAAAGATTTTTATCGGATAAACATGATTAACGACTCGAAAATACCGGATTAAGCGTCGTTAATGATAACAATCTGTGTTTTCTTTCGACATATTTCGAACACAAATTCTCTCCTCCAAACGCTATAATGAAGTCATTCTGAATAATTGCTTGAAACGGAGATATTTATGAATTTTCCTAAAGACTTTGTTTGGGGTGTATCGACCGCTTCTTTTCAGATCGAGGGCGGATCCGAAACGGCGGATCGCGGCTTATCTTTATGGGATACCTTTTGTGAGACTCCCGGGAAAGTCTTCGGCGGTCACGATGCTCGAATCGCGACGGATCACTACCATCGATTGGAAGAAGATATCGATCTGATCTCAAAGCTTGGGGTCGGAGCTTATCGTTTTTCGGTATCCTGGCCGCGCGTGTTTCCGGATGGAATCGGCAAGGTCAGCTCAAAGGGACTGGACTTCTATGACCGATTGATCGAATCACTTCTTGAGCGTGGGATCGAACCTTATTTAACCGTGTTTCATTGGGACCTTCCGTATGCTCTTCATGAACGGGGCGGGTGGCTGAATCCGGACATATCGGATTGGATGGAGTCCTACTCGACGATTCTGGCGGACACTTTTTCGGATCGCGTTTCGAATTGGATCACACTGAATGAGCCTCAATGCTTCATCAACGAAGGGTATCGAACAGGTCAGCACGCTCCCGGCCTGACCTTAAGCGCACGTGAACTTGCTCTGGCCGTGCACAATTCTCTTCTCGCGCACGGAAAAATTGCGAGGGTAATCAGAAGCAATGCCCACACATCACCTCGCATCACTTTTGCACAATCCACGCCTCTCAGTTCCATTCCCTTAGAAGCCAAAGACATCCGGGCTGCACGGGATCGACAATTCAGCCTGCCGGATGAGTTTGCATCCTCCGGTATCATATATTCCGATCCGATTTACAAGGGGCATTATCCCGAAGAATACCTCAATCGATTCGCACATATTCTTCCGCGTATCGGTCCGGCTGATATGAAAGTAATTTGTCAGCCTTTGGATTATTTCGGAATCAATTTGTACCAAGGAGATTTCATTTCGGAAGGCACGGACGGGAATCCGGTCATTCACACACGCGAACCCGGCTATGCGAAGACCGCATTCGGTTGGCCGATCAGCCCCGAATGTATGTATTGGGCAAATCGTTTCTGCTATGAGCGATACGGTCTGCCGATTCTAATCACGGAGAACGGTATGAGCGGGAATGACTGGATTCATTCGGACGGTCGCATCCACGATCGTGACCGTGTCGATTTTCTGTACCGTTATCTTTCATCGATGCACAAAGCGATTGAGGACGGAGTCGATATCCGCGGATATTTTCATTGGTCACTGCTGGATAACTTCGAATGGGCTCGTGGTTACTCGGAGCGATTCGGGCTGGTATATGTTGATTATTTGAACCGGAATCGGACGACGAAGGATTCCTTCGATTTCTACAAAAGCATTGTTACGGAGAACGCGCTTTTATAAACTCTCCTTTTCCGAATGCCTTGCATCATGTAAGAGTGCCATGTTCCGATACCAAGATCCCGGTATTCAATGCTTTATAGTTTCGGTCGATTCATTTATACTTATACCGTATGTTGGAAATGAGCGGTGATTTAATGAGTAGAACAATATACGTCGCGGATGATGAATCCAATATAAGAAATTTAGTACGAACGTTTCTGGAAAGAGACGGATATGTAGTCTCCACTTTTGAGGATGGAGATTCTTTGTTGAGACACTTTTCGGTCGTTCCGTCCGACTTGGTCATTTTGGATGTGATGATGCCCGGAAGAGACGGATTTATCATCTGCAAGGAAATTAGGAAAATCAGCGATGTCCCGATTATCATGCTCACCGCCAGAGATAGCGATGCCGATTATATATCGGGATTATCGCTCGGAAGCGATGACTATTTCACAAAACCGTTCAGTCCTATGAAGTTGGTAATGAAAGTAAAGGCTATTTTTCGTCGTATCGAAGCCGATACCGCGGTCATTCCCAACACCGGCAAGCGAGTTTATGAAGATATCGAAATTGATTCCAAGTCCAAAACGGCGCTGGTCAACGGAGAAGATCTTCTGCTGACACCGAATGAGTTTGCCCTTCTGTCCTATCTTATTCTGAATAAGGATCGCGCGATCCCGCGCACCGAGCTTCTGGATCGGCTGTGGGGATACGAGACCGAGGTCGAGACACGGGTAGCGGACGATACAGTCAAACGCCTGCGCAAGAAGTTAACCGGCACAAGAGTTGAAATCAAGACCGTATGGGGGTATGGATTTCGTCTGAACCCCAAATCAACTCCGTCATAATCAAGCCCTTATGGGTAGACATTGTTTTGAGGTGAAAATGTTCGGGAAAAAGATCAGCCTTCGTCTCCACATTTTCGCGGCGTTCTGCCTTGTGTTTTTATTGGCGTTCTCCACCGTCTTTATCGCTTTTCGTCTGGTTATTCAGAATTATGTCGATTCGGATTCCAAGGAGAAGCTTGAATTAACATCGGATCACACACTTGAGTTGGCCGGAAAACTAGGATTTCAATCTTTGTTCCGACCGCCTTCGGAGAAAACCGCAATTATAAAAACATTAATTCAAACAGTTTCCGGAAGCTCCGATGTTAAAATCGCTTTTCTGAATAAAAGCCTGTACATCGAGTATCCGATGACTTCCGATTCCTATCAGGAGCGCATACGTGCAGCTTCGATCAAGGCCTCGCTTATTGCCGAAGATAGCAACTGGAATGATCGTGAGGTCAGGAAGGTCACTTATGAATCTGCCTCTTACTACACTCTCGTAGTGCCTTATAACCGCGTGTTTTTCTCCGAAGACTTGAGAACTCCCGACTCATATCTCCTGTTCTATATAGACAGTTCGCCATATGTGAGATTTGCTCAATCCCTCGACAGAACTCTGTATTTCATTCTGATCTCGGCACTCCTTATGGCAATGTTGGCCTCCCTTTTGGTTTCCAACAGCATCATCCGGTCTCTCCACAAATTGACTGCATTTGCAAGTCGCATCGGAGCCGGTGATTTTCGATCATTGAAGAGAAATTTTTTGGATAAAGAATTGGATTCGCTTGCGGCTGACATGAACTTGATGGCATTTCGACTTTCCAAAGCAGACACGGAGCAGAAGACTTTTTTCCAAAACGCTTCTCATGAATTGCGGACTCCTCTGATGTCCATTCAAGGATATGCGGAGGGCATCAAATACAAGGTTTTCGATGATCCCGGGGAGGCGACCGACATCATCATTTCCGAGTCAAAGCGGTTATCCGACATGGTCGAGAACCTACTGACGATTTCCCGCTTGGACTTATCGATTTCCGGTTCTTCCTCCTCAGTGAAGGCTCCGTTTGATTTGCGCGAGTTGATCGAATCCGTAATCGAAAATACACGCGGCTCCGTTATGCTTTCCAAGAAGTCTCTGGTGCATACTTTTCCGGATGAACCGGTCACGGTATACGGTAATGAAAAGGATTTATTTCGTGCGTTCGAAAATCTTCTTTCAAACGCACTTCGTTATGCGGAAAACCATATATCGCTTACACTCGAGGCCTCTGAAAAGACCGCAAATATCCGTATAATCGACGACGGAGAGGGCATTCCCGAAGACCTTTTGCCTGATATATTTAACCGTTTCGTTCGAGGCGAGAAGGGAAAACACGGAATCGGCCTCGCCCTCGTAAAAGCGATTACTGAAGACCACGGCGGTTCGGTTTCGGCACACAACCGATCGGACGGAACCGTTGGTGCCGTCTTTGAGATAACATTACCGATTCCGGAGTCAAACTAAAGATCCGGATAGAAACGAACTTCATTTTAACCGCGCGTTGCCGTCAATTTGGTATCCAACGTGGTCGTTTCTTCACCCGTATCGCCTGATGCCGTTGTTTCCGAATCCGCGGGCTCCGGGATCACACCCAATTTATCGGAATATACTGTGATCCCTTGAAGTTTAAGCGGCAAGTACTGCAAAGCGGCGACCAGTTTCTCGTCGGTATTCTGTTCAGCGGAAACACGATAATCCGGTATCGAATCGCTTACTCCGAAAACGCTCATTGCTCCCAAATATGTAACCGCCGAGATGATTAAGCCAACGACCAGAAGCTGGATAATCAGAAGAATGGAAACTCCCGAACTTGCTATACTCCCGGTAATACGAGGAACTGTCGAACTACCGGACATGCGATGGACGGTCGTCGATGCGATCGCGTCATAAGCCTTGAAAGGTAACGAGTCGATTTTGCGAATAATATCCGCATACAGTGTCGTTTGAGTAAATTCGTCCAGACTTCGAATCGAGAAACTGTAATTCTCGGGAACCGGGTATTTGGCTGCCATTTGCATCGCCTTTTTCTGAAGTACGGCGCCGAACAAAGCGACGGGATCCTCACCTTCGGGTGTATTTCGCTCACGGTAGGTCTCGGAAAATGCTTCCAGCAGAACATTTTCGGTTCTGGTGGTATCACCGACCATCTTATACACCGAACGATATGCAGCGGGTGCGAAAATATTGTAGAAATCCAAAAGATTCTCTCGGCTCAGCGGATCAAGCCATTCGTTCATACCCATTTGTCTCCCTCCTCATCCGGATAGTCAACGTATGGATCATATTCAACGATATCATTCTCGTCGGGCCACGGTACCTGATGATCGCGTTGGCGATAAAACTCGTAATAGTCTCCACTTTCATCGCTGGTTTCGTATTCCTGCGAATCACTTTCCGTTTGAGCCCATTCTTCGTCCGACTCGGAAAACGGATCTCCTTCAAGCGGCCTGTCAACCGATCTTGCGGGTATGTGAATCAGACTCATTATCGGATAGGAGAGCAGTATTGCCGCACAAATAAAACAATAGACGATCAAAGAAATTCTCAAATTGGGAACCATAAGAGAAGCTGATAACAGAACGGCTCCGAGGATCACTCCGTTCGCGAAGCTCCTCTCCAATATAATACCTGCGATCGAACGCTTCTCCTGCCGAATCAGTGTCCCGTAATACTCCGCGTATCTGAAGCCGTGAAGTCCCATTGCCAGACCGAAAAGCGTGACTGACACGACTGCCATTTTTGCAGTCGGAAAAATCGCGAAGCCCGCATAACCGATGATTTGGAGAAGTCCGGAGATCCAAAGAGAAGAGACAACATTCGGTTTGATCCTGGCAATGGAAAGCAGAACTTTGATTGCGATAAAACAACTAAACGCAAACAGCATATAGTAAAAAGAAACCGTCGCAATCGAAATACCGACTGTACCCAAATAATCCGGAAGAAAACCGATAAAAAATGCCAATTGCATTCCGGCCGAAACCACTCCGCTCAGCAGAAAACTACCTGATTTTCGATTCGTCAGAGCATAGATAAACGTCGCAAGATGAAGTGACGGTTCGTTCGAAGCCGGACAATGCTGAACGAATAGCATCGCCATGATCGTAACGACAAAAAGGATCACGCCGCTGATGATGAGAACAGCTAATAAGCCGAATCGATCGAACACAATCCCGGCCAGTACCGAGCCGACGGCGGCGCCCATAACTTGTGATGAGAATTGTGTTTTGTGAATTGTGATCTCATCAAAACCTTCATGTCCCAATCGACCTGCGTAAATCCGATACTCTCGTTGAAAGAAAAACAGCATCCCCAGACCGAAAGCAATCGGCAATTGAAGAAGAATATACGCAATCGGATGAGAAAGAATACCATTTACAACAAGAACAACAAACGATAATGCAACAGAAGCGACCAGTGCGACCCGTACGGTCAACCGGTTAAATATTGCGATACGCCATGAACGGAACCCGAAAAACCCAACGGCATATAAAGCAACGGATAAAACAATAAATGCTTGGACAACGTATGGCTTATATTCGGAAAAAAACTCGGCGTTCTTCAAAAATTGCGAGATGACAAGAGGCGGAATAACGCACCCCATCGCTGAGAAAAAAGCGATTGCCTGATATCCGGACAAACCATACCGGATCACCTTCGGCAATTGACGATTCGGTTCGGCAAAGACGGTAACCAACATTTTGTGGGTTTGATAATACACAATTGTTATCGATAAAGCGATAGAGATAATCGTGAAAACCCATGAAAGAGAAAACCCGTTCACTGTTCCGCCGAAATCTGTCTCTTTCATCATGACTTCGATAATGCCGGACGCGGCGCCCGAGGAACCGATAATCGGAGCCACGGCGGTACGATAAGTCACTTTATCCTCAATTCGGACAGATAGTTCCACCGTCATTTGGTCGAAAGCTTTTTTATATTTCGGATCATCATTATCAAGAGTATATTGCTGATCAGTCGATTCAATCGATTCGTCAATTTCAGCCGATGTGTATACACGGATAAATGAATTGCCGGCTCTTAGGTATATGTTAATTGTATACGGTCGATCGCGTTCGTATTCGTATGCAGGAAGAGGGTAAATCAGTCCCTCCGTAATGGTTGTACCCGACAGATTTAAACCGGTTGAAAGCGCCACTGCCTTGATCGCCTCAGCACGCTCTTTTTTAAGAACGGAAACATATACCGTTGTTATGATCGATGAGACCACAAACAGAATGACCAGCGTAACAACGAAGCAGAAAGACAATTGGGCCGCAAGCGAGCGTTTGCCCTTCGGAGGATTTCCCAAACCCATCATAAGCAAATTATTCATCCTTCTTCCTCCCGTTTTCTCAAAAGGAGAAGTTTAGGAATGAAATATTGAATCGAAAAAAGAACGAGTCCGACGACAGCCGCTATGATTACCGCCATAAGCAACTGTCCCTCCAACGCATCTCCGTATTCTCGAAGTTTGGTATGGGTTCCGGTCAACTCGAAAAGTCCCACTACCGTTCCCTCGCCGTCCAGGATCGGAACCAATATGCTGTTCTTATCATCGGATTCCGTCGCGTAGGGCTTCGGCTGATTGTTTCTCCATTTGTACATCGGTGTTTTTTGAAAAACGAGTTGATCCTGACGACTCATATAAATGACACTCAGGCTCTTTTCATCTAAGCAAGAGAACAGTCCGTAATCAATCGTCGAGAAAGAATCATCGGATTGTGCGGGAAGCATCAGGTTAATGATTGCCGGGTACTTCTGTCCCGAACCGATCGGATCGGCGGCAAGCTCATTACCGTTAATGATCAGCGTCGCATTCATTGCGATAGCTTCCAACTGATACTGATAATGATTCCGGTATTCCTTCTCAAATCCCTCCCGCATGTGATGAATGGCAAATGAAACAGAAACCACCGCCAATACGATGGCAAAAAAAGCGAGGACCAACGCTCGAACCGCGGCACTCAGCTGACTATTATCGTTTGTTGTCTCATTGTCATTATTTGACATGCGTATTCCTTCCCGAAAGTCTGATATGGATTATACTCTATTTGGGTAAACAATGAAAATATCGCGTTCGATGACTACTCATCCTCTTCTTGTTTTATGGCGTTATAGTAAATCTCTCCGTACTGCAATTTTTCATAATCCCGAATGATCGTCAGAATTTCTTCTTTCAGGTCTTCTTGATTTATCCACGGAGTTCCGTCCCGATCGAAAACCGCAAGCGCGCTGATCGCGGAAATTTTGGTCTTCAATACTCTGAGACAGGCTCTTTGCTCGGGAGACTGTATCCCGGATAAATCCAGAATCGTCTGACCCAGAAAATTCGGACTGGTAAGCCCCGCATAACCGGTTTTCAGATCGTAATTGGACCAAATAAAGTACGGAGTTGAGTACATCGGAATGGATTCTTCTGCCGTGATTTGATTGATGTTCGTGTCCAACAACAAGTCATAAAACCCATGATCCAACGTTGCGAGATGGTCACCGAAAAACACAATAATCGTCGGTTCCTTTTCTTGTCTGAAGTACTCAATCAGAAGTTTAAGCGCGTCATCCGACTCGCGCAGCAAAGACAGGTAGTTTTCCGCGAACGGAAATTGATAGTCTTCGAAGCTTTTCAACTTTATGTCATATTTTTGATTGTCCCATCGAATCGAATAATCCGCGTGGTTCTGCATCGTAACACAAAAGGCAAAGAGCGGTTGTGCTGATTCTTTTTCCTCATACTCATCGATGATCCTCTGAAACGCCGATTTATCGCTGATGAAGCGACGCACCAGTTCCGGATCGGCAAAGTCCTCCTGGCTGATGTATTCATCAAACCCCAAAAGAGGATACACGCGGTTTCGGTCCCACCACTCAGCGTCGAACGGGTGCAATGCGATCGTTTTGTATCCGTTCTGCTTAAAGAGAAACGGCATAGCATCCGTTTCTTCCTTGATATAGAATGTATAAACCGAAGATCCCGCCAATAACCCGGAAACAGAATAACCGGTAAGAAATTCAAATTCGGTATTTGATGTACCGCCGGCAAAAATGGAAACCTGAAGTTCTCCGTGATAGGTTTCAGGGAGAATTGAATCATAGTATGGCATTACCGGCTCCGAGGTCTCAAAATCACGGATCATGCGCAAGTCGGCATACGACTCGCTCATAATACATATGACATTCGGTTTGATACCGCTTGCGGAAATATGCCGATACAGATTCATCTCATCCGCAATACGCACGTATTTTTCAATGATATCGGCGGTCAGTTCGGGAGAATTGTCAAGCGTCCCCTTCGGCGCAATATTATTAAAATGCAAAAAGAAAGACAGAATCGTTCCGTTTTCGTTGAAGCTTTCAAGCGGAGGGTAAAGGGGATAAGAAATATCCATCTTCTCGTGAAGCTTCTCGTTAGTAATAAATCCGAACGTCATGGCTACGCCGACACACAAGGTCAGCAATCCGACGATCAACCTTGCCCGAACAGAGGTGATTCGCTTCTGATGTGTCAATCGAATCATCAGAAGTATAATGCCAACCATTAAAAACGAAGCCACAAATTGCACCGTTACTCGAAAATCATATTGAGAGGAGCATTTCGCGGCGACCCCTGCCGCGAAAATATCCCAGGGTACCAGAGGGTCACCGCGCATAACAATTTTTGAATGATTGACATACCCGAGAGCGAAAACAAGTGCGGATGTGAGAAGCATGGACAGAGTGCCGTGTGAAGTAATCATATAAAAAGTCAAATATACAATCACCATGATAAGCATGGCCGCAGTGATCAGAAGAACGGTTTTGGAATTGAATGGAAAAAGAAACTGCAACGAATTGTCGCGAGCGACATTCAGCATCTCGGTAAATATGTATAAAAACATGATAATGCCGCTGACACGGTATATTTCACAAAACACTCTGGATTTTCTCAGGCGCTCGAAAAACAGCAAAATCACCGCCGCGATGATGACGCTGATATGCACAGCCATACTCAAAAACGACAGAATACTGTACCGATATGAAGCGTCCGGAACATAAGAGAAGCCTAACGGCTCATCGTTTGAACTCAAATCGCTCTGCACATAATCCAAGGTGAAAACCGAGTGCATCTTCAGGAACAAAACGGATGAAGGCGATAAACGATTCACTCTAATTTCCGCGACGTAACGTTTGCCGACATCCAAGCTCAGCCCGGTAAAGTTAACGGAGACATAACTTCTGTGCGGATGGTACAGAAAAGCCTCCCTACTGTCGATCAATACGCCTTCATCGTCATAAATACTCAATTCGATCGTATCGGTTTCCGAAAGTCTGGATTTTGAGACGTCTTTATTAAAAATAACCGAAGACAATCTGCTCTTTTTCGCATCAAATTCGAATCGCAGAACCTGATCGCCGACCATTCGAATGCTTGTGGAAACACTTCTCGTGTAGTTGGAATACACCCTCGGTTGATAAAAGCTGTTGCTAAGCATGATTGAAACAATGACAACCAGCGCAATGCAGGCAACCGAATAAACCCGATACTTTTCGAAAAAAGCATCCATCCTTGCGATTGCTTTCGCAACAAACGTTATTCCGCTTCTAATGAGTTTGTATATCCGTTTCAAACGTACCGAGCCTCATAATTTCTGACTTTGGGTCATGCCGGATCCTTTGAATCCGTTTCTTGGATATCCTCACGTATCTCGTCCATATCAATTGCCGGCAATGATTCATCGTCACATATTTTACCACGAAAATAGGAGGATATCTCATCATCGGAGAGGCGGTTCTCGTGATCCGTCTCCACATCAAACTCAATCCGGCAATGGCCACCACTCGTTTTAATTCGTAATTTTTTCGGATTGATTCCTCCGGGCATTTTTCGAACAGATAATACGGAATTGCCGAATCGCGCTAAGCCTTTCGAATGCGCGGGAGCAATGGGATCCACGTGGATGGTCATCAGAATGTGAAGTTTGCTTTGAACCTCTTCCTCCAATCCGTCCGCTAAACGATGGGCTTCCTGAAGTGACATGTCTGACGTCACCTCAATATGTGCCGAAGCGATCTGCCTCCCGGGACCGTAATCGTGTACCAACACATCATGAACGCCTATGACCTCAGAATTCCGGGATATAATATCGGTCATATCGCGGAGCAATCGGGGATCCGGTTTCTTGCCCAAAATATACGAAACGGCGGACTTTCCGGAAGAAAATCCGGAAATGATCACCAACAGTGCCACAAACAAGCCGATATATCCGTCAATCGATGCTCCGAAATAATCCGAAATGATTAATCCGATCAGGGTCACAAGCGTGATGGCGGCATCGGAAAGACTGTCAACAGATGCACCTCGAAAAGAATCGGAATTAATTCGAACCGATATGGACTTGAAATAGAAAAACATCCCGATCTTCAACAAGACCGAAACAGAGAGAAAAACTGCCATGTAAGGCTCGAAAAGCACCTCTACCGGGTCGAATATCGTCTTAACCGATCGAACCATAAATTCATAGCCAACCAGAATGATGGCACCTGAAATGATCAGGGAGCTGATGTATTCAAACCTTGCGTGTCCAAAAGGATGGTCACGGTCAGCCGGCTTTCCGGAAAGGTAGAAGCCGAAATAATTCACGATTCCGGTAATAGAATCGGATAGGCTGTTCACGGAGTCCGCGAGAACCGCACCGCTGTTCGCCGCCAAGCCGACGATAAGCTTAACCGCAAACATCAGCGCATTGGCAACGATTCCGATTACTGCGGCACTCTTTCCCTTTGCACTTCGTACGTTGGAATTTATATTCTTATCGACATTCATCCGCTATTCCTTTCCCGTTTCCGTTCGACCGAATCATTTTCGATCGACAACCAGAGAGTATTTCGGAAGATAAAAATGCCGGGAACGTCGGTTACTGACACTCCCGGTCTACCAACAAAGTGAGCAGATTATTCAACAACGCTTCTAACACTTATCATTGCCGTTCCGTCAGCTGCCCAATTGAACTGCAAGATCATATTTCCTTCATCTTTCCCGGCAGAATACATGATGTTTACCGGCGTTTGATCTCTGATTAATCCTGATCAAAGCCAGCTTCCGTCAAACTCTCCAAATAGGCTTCCGCCTCCTTCATATTCATACCTTCAATAGCAACTTTTCAGATTTGTCCCTCATAACAGGGCGGTTTTGATTTAATGCTAAATTCACTTGCCCTTACTTGCCGATAATAACTCTATTTGAGTACTTTTTCAATGATATTCGCGTTCAAGTCTTGTTTATACAAGATTTCGGAGTCAGACGTTTGTACACTTGTTTATGATGTGGAGTTATCGTCTAAATGAATAGAAGTCCCTGTGTTCTCAACACAGGGACTTCTGATGGTTGCGGAGGCGGGACTCGAACCTCGCGACCTTCGGGTTATGAGCCCGACAAGCTACCAACTGCTCCACTCCGCGGTATAAACACCAATTTCAGTGAAATCTGGTGCTCGTGACCGGACTTGAACCGGTATGGGTTCTACCCCGACGGATTTTAAGTCCGTTGCGTCTGCCGATTCCGCCACACGAGCGTCCTTTTTGGTGCTAAGTGATTGTAGCATTGTCAATTCATGTTGTCAAACCAAAAAAGTAGATTTATAAGAAACTTTTTCATGTCATCAGAAAAAATCGTGATCGTCAAAATAATTGGTAGATATGCCATTTTGTGGTATTGTATTTCTATAGTTTATGGTAATTTCTCGGAGGTGCTGTTCATGTTGAGAGGTCGCAATGGTGATGATAAAGAGCGTGATGAATCTTTAATGCCCGACCGACTGATTCATTTTGAACCGGAGGAACAATCCGATGGTCCGGAAGATGAATCAGGTTCGGTTTTCGGGACGTATTATAAAACCATTGCTTCGGAGCCAACCGCTTCCGAATCGATTTTGTTTTCATCGGATGCTCCGGAGGATGACGAAGCGAACGAGGTTACTCCCGATCAAATTGCTCCGGAATACTCTCCGGTCGTATATCAGGATGAAATCACGGATTCCAAGGAAACCGTTGATGCTTCATTCCCTCTTTTTCTTTCATTTAAGGCGAGTGATTCCGCCAAGTCGGTATCTGAGGTATTAAGAGATAAATCTTCCAGAAACGACTATCCCGATCCGGATAACCTTACGGAGATTTCAGAAGACTCTGCTTTCGATAATGACTCCGTCACCGTTGAGTCGATTTCATCCGAAGCGGGTCATACCGGTCCGGATGTTGCGTCAAACAAATATACCGAACCGGAAGTAATGAACGAGACTCCCTTTAACCATAATGAACTCTCGGATTATGACCCGTTTGATATCGCTTTGGAGGATTTGAACGTTCCTGTATTTAAGCCTCTTCAGAATACCGGCCCTGCAGATCATACGGACTCGTACGATATTCCGGAGGTTTTCGGAAGCCGCCCCGAAGAGTCGATACCCGACCGGGAATTGCAGTCGGAGGACATTTTGCATCCCGAAACGAAGCAATATGATAATCAATATGATGATACAGAACCCAACACAAATGATATCGACTTGAATGAATCGGCCGGAATGACCGCTTTTGTTCCATTATTCGGTGATGAGATCGCTTCTCCTTCTGAAGCACAGGCGGAGCCGATTCTTGAAGAATCGCCCGGAGAGGTTAACAAAGCGCAAGACATGAACGTCGGAGTTGAGTCTGCTTATCCGATCGACCAAGAACTGCCCGCTTCGACTGAAGAAGAACAAACCGAGGAATTAATCGAATCCGAAACGACGGAACCGGTTGACCCGGATCAGACCGAAGAGCCGATTGCTCCGGCCGACG